>CADCQO010000123.1 GCA_902803585.1 uncultured Ruminococcus sp. | reverse complement strand
CGTGCAAACATACCGCAGCCGTTCTGACGATAGAAGTCAGCGAGGGTGTCAATAATGCTGTCCTCGTGCAGAAATTCACGGATCGGCTGACCGGCTTCCCAGCGGGGAAGATTATGCGCCACCGCTCCCAGCTCATCACGGTACAGGTAGTCGTCCAGAATCTTGTCGGGCGACAGAAGGCTGATGCGGCGGATGACTGAGAGATCACGGCGGATCGCATTGATCATGCGGGCGGAAAGCTGTTTTTCTTTGCCCGAAGCCGCCGCGCGTGAAAAAGCATTGTCATCGTAAAGTGCGGCTTCTGTGAGGTATCCTGCGAAATTATCGACACAGTTCCTTTCGCAGAGCAGGGAAAAGAAATTTCCCCATGCGGCGGTAAACTCAAAAACAGGCTGGCTGACAGCACTGATCAGTTCATAAAAGGCTTTCACGACAGTGCGCTGTGAAATGCCCCGATAAATCGACAGCGAGGACATCAGCAAAGCGGCTTCTTTTGTAGCATTCATCTGACCATCTCCCAAGTTATAACGTCAGATTTCATTTTACTACAAAGCAGGCTTGCCGTCAATTTGTATTCGCAGAAATTTTTTTCTAAAAATTATGTGTAATTGCGGAAAATTATGGTATAATAGACAATAACAATACCTGTAAGAGGAATGCGTTATGAGAAAGAAAAATGATGATGTCAAAATTTCCCCTTCTCCATATGCCGAAACGATCTGGCGTGTTGATCTGAGCCTTTTTATCATACTTCTGATTATTCCGGTCATAGCCATATGTTTTGCATCACCCCTGATAGGCGGTGTGATAGGCGTGATTTTGCTGGTAGTTTATCCGATAATGATGCGGTATATTATTCCTGCCTATGTCCGTTCCTGTTCCTGCAGGCTGACAAAGGACTGTATAGAGATACGCAGAGGGGTGTTTTTTTACCATTCTGTCCAGATCAGCTTTTCTTCCTTACAGTACTGCGTATTATCTCAGGACGTGATACAGCGTGTTTTTCAGTCCTGTTCCATCGGCTTGAGAATGGCGGGTGCAAGCGCAGCCATACGCCATATTCCCTTAGAAAACGGCAGGAAAATCAAGGCGATCATCGACTCCATTATGATGGAGGAATACGAGAGAGGGGATGAAAATGGCGCACCAAAAGAAATTTAAAAAGACGCACCCCTATTCTATCCTGCGGCAGATGAGAATTTCCGTACTGCTGATTCTTCTGTCCGTCCTCCAGCAGTTTTTAGTCCGTCCGCAGGGACTGCTGGAAATTATCGGTTCTCTTGGTCTGAATGCGTTTTATGTGACGGTAATTCTGTCCTATACATTGTCCGTCTACGGCAATTTCAAATACTGTACGGACGCTCACTGTGTACACATCTGCAAGGGCGTTTTTATCCGCAAGAGCTTTACTATTCCCTATCACAGTATCCGCACCATTGTTTTCTATCGGGATATTTTTTCCTCGCTTTTTGGTGCGGAAAGAATCTCCATTGATACGCCGGCAGGTTCTACACGGCGGTATGATATGACATCGTATTTTTCCAGAAGGATTGCCTCAGATATCCGGAATATGCTGCACAGAAAAACAGTTTCTGCTGTTTCCTATCGTTCCAGAACGATGAGTATCATTGTGATGGCGGCTTTCTGGTCAAACCCTGTCACCGGTCTTATTTTCATCGTGCCTGTCGTCAATAATGCCGGCAAAATACTGGGCAGGGAAGTGGCGGATAATCTGGTGCGGAGTTCTATTTATTCTCCGGTGCGCTATATGGTACATTTTATCTCGCCTGCTGCCGCTACAATTGCATCGGTCATTCTCGTAAGCTGGACGATTTCCATGATTCTGTGCTTTCTGCGCTATGTCCGCTTGTGTACTTACCGCATCGGTGACTACATCATTATTTCACGGGGTCTGCTCAGTCACAGCATGACCTATACCAGAGTCAGCGGAATTTCTTCCGTTAATATTGACCAGAGTCTGCTGATGAAGCTGATGCACCTGAAAAGCTGCTCCATCTCGGTTATCGGCTCCGGCAAGCTCAAGGGAGATAAGGGAATGATTCTTTCCGCCGAAAAAGCAGAGGACATACGCCGGAAAATGACTGATCTGACCGGTATCACACATGATGAGGTGAAAAGAATTTCTGTCGCCAGAGGCAGTATTTTTACTTATATCCGTCTGCCCCTTCTGGCACTGCTGCTGCCCGCCGGCTTTTTCATGCTGCGCTACCTCCTGCCGCAGCTTCGGGAAACGATCACCTTTTTATCCTACGTCGTTCTGTTCGTTGTGCTGTGGTGGCTTCTGTTCCGTATTTTTGCCTACCGCAGTTCTTACATTGCATTCAGTCAGCAGTGTCTGATCGTGTGCAGTTATCATCGTCTGACACTCCGGAAATACTACATTCCCTTTGACAATATCCAGAAAATAGAAGTTTCTCAGAGTACTATGCAGAAGTATTCCGGAAAATGCAACGTGCACGTCTGTCTTTACGCCGAAAAGCGTACCATCTGCACCGTCAGACAGCTCCCTAAAAGTCAGGTAGACCAGATTTTAGAAAACAGCGGTTAGTATCTGCCGAATATAAAAAAACAGCCGGATTTCACATTTTGCATTCAGTGTGAAGTCCGGCGATTATTTTTCCGTTGTCAGGGAAGTTTGTTGGCTGATAAAAATTGTGTGAGGATTTTGATAGATTTCTGGGCGGCGGAACGGCTGAAAGAGGCATATTCTACGGCATCGTCCTCTTCACTCATGCTGTCGGAAATGGAGCGCAGAATGGCAAAAGGTACATGATTGATACGGCAGACCTGACCGATGCTGCCGCCCTCCATTTCACAGGCAACTGCACCAAAACGCTCATTCAGTGAAAGCCGCTTGTCATTGCCGCTGATAAACTGATCGCCGGTTGCAACCGTGCCGATAAGACAGTTTTTTTCTCCGACAGCCTCACAGGCTTCTTTCAGGCGGGCAATCAGCTCTTTGTCACAGGGAATATAGACGATGTTCCCATCATGAAGAAATAACTCACCGGGTTTGTCACCGATGATGGTAGTATCCATATCATGCTGAACGACATTTTCAGCGATAACCACATGACCGATATGTGTTTTGGGGCTTGTACTGCCGCCGATACCCGTATTGATGATTCTGTCGGGGTGATAGTGCAGAATCATGGTCTGGGCGGCTACGGCAGCGTTCACCTTACCGATGCCGCACTTTGCAATGACACATTCATGCTGACCGATTTTTCCGGTCGTGTATGTCGTTCCGCTGATTACTTCAGTTCTGGTGTCAGTCATTTTTTCGATAATTCCGCTGACCTCAATATCCATTGCGCCGATAATTCCCGTCATAGTTTTTAACTCCTTTTTGGTGAATTGTTGAAAAAATCGCTGAAAAGTTTCCCCCCGGAAGATGACTCCGAGGGGATAATGTCAGTTCATCAGGTGCTGCTCCCGTCAGTTCCGGAAGCATTGCTGTTTTGTTTATTCTCAGAAGTTTCTGTCTGGGAAGCATTGCTGTTTTCTTTGGCGTCAGAAGTTTCTGCTGTATCTGCATAGAAGTCTTTGAGAGCCTTCTGAGCGCTCTTTGCCTGAATGAGATTGCCGTCATTGTTGGAATTGTCGGTATAGATCATCATATATTTTCCGTTGTCAGACAAATAAGCGGTATAAGTGGTATCTTTATCAACACCCTCCTTGTTGAAAAGGTGGAAAGAACCTGTTTCTCTGATTTCACCGAGCACACGTTTTGCAGTGTCATTCATTGCAGCGGGGTTATACTCGTACAGTTCCACAACAGTCTGTGAGCCGTTCACGGTGTAAATATAGCGGTAGCCTTTTACAGCACCGATCACCTCAGCAAGCATTTGTGTAGGGGTTGTGGTCACGGGCAGATAATGCAGTGCCTTGAAATAGTTGACTAAGCCGTCAAGGTTATTGTCGTAGTTTTTCTGGGAAATACTGTCAGCATCTACCGACTGGGCTGTATCAATGTTATCGTACTTTGGGCCTGACTGGAAACAGCCGCTGAAAGAAAATACGATCACCGCACACAACATAGCAAGAATGATTCTTTTCATAATATCCTCCGTCCGTTTTTCTGAAATGGCAATAAGCCTATTATAACGCATTTGTCCGCCTAATTCAAGTATTATTCTTCATAAAAACACAAAAACCTCTGCTGACGATTGTTTTGTACAGCAGAGGTTTTTTGTCAGTGACGGTTATGTGTGTTGAAAGTAAACATATCGTCGTAGGGGTTACCGTTGTCGGGGGACGGCGGCGGATTCGGTACAGCCGGCTGACCGAAGGGCTGGTTTTGCTGTACAGGCTGACCGAAGGGCT
>CADCQO010000122.1 GCA_902803585.1 uncultured Ruminococcus sp. | reverse complement strand
GACACAGGCGCATGGCAGTGGATCGACAACTTTACCAACGATCAGAAGTTTGAAACACTGGAAAAGGCAACAGCTATCACACTCAACAATCTGGCAAGATCCCTGAAGTCAAAAATCGGAAATGCAGAGCCCGTTTCTGCTACGAAGGGTACTTTTGCAGACGGTGTAGCATATACTCTGGATATCACCGGTAAGGGTTATTATCTGATTATTCCGACCGTTGATGATAACTCTGTTGTTGTACAGCCTTCTCTGGTAGAAATTGACAGCACAGGTGAGCAGCCGACAAGTGTCATGACAAAGGCTAACCCCCTGCCGCTGAACAAGTACATTGTTTCTACTGTACAGGGTGAAACCGCTCAGGATGACGGCAAGAGCAAGACAAGTGTTGGTATTATCGGTTCGACGATTAAATACAGCATCGAGTCCACTTTGCCGGAATATGCTTCAGATGTTGATTCCGCAAAAATCAAGCCCTTCATTCTGACTGATGATCCTTCGGACGGTATTGATATTACAATCTCCTCTGTCAAGGTGTTTGTTGATCAGAATGAGGTAACAGACAACGAGAAAATCCATGTTGATGAAGCTGGCGAAGACGGCTTTACTGTAACTGTAGACGGCAGCTTCATTAAGCCTGCTGATAATGAGAATGCTGTTAACTATGAGGGTAAGGACATTGTTGTTACTTTTGACGCTGTTGTTAGTGGTGATGCTGTATTTGGCAACCAGCACTGCACTGATGACGAGGGCATTCATACCAGAACAATCGACGACGAAGAAGTAGAACTGTACGGTAACCCCAACACCGTTACACTGACATGGGGTAATAACTTCTCAACAGGTGAGTATGCTTATCCGAGTGACCATACACCCACTACTCCTGAAGAACCCGATGTTCCGGATACTCCTCAGGTAGAGAAGAAGGACAGCGTTACTACTTATGTTGGCAAGATCGAACTTAATAAAGTAGGCGAATCAAACGGCAGCGTGGTTCCTCTGTCTGGTGCAAAGTTCACTTTGACTGGTCGGACTGATGCTGGTGATACAATCGCGAAGAATTACACTACTGCTAATGGTAAGTTTGATTTCGGTTATCTGCCTGCAGGCGCATACACTCTGACAGAAACACAGGCTCCCACTAACTATAAGGTCTTTGGTCAGTCCTACACCTTTACAGTTACTACAAGAGGTCCCGAAGCTGACACTATCGACTTTACCACGTATGAAGTACAGCCTGAAATGGAAGAAGTCGATACCAGCCTCGTACCCGTAGAGGTAGACAATGTTGTATTCCAGCACGTTAATGGTAATGTTGCTAATGCTACAATCACTGTAACAGATCCTCTGGCTGATGAGCTTCCTGCAACTGGCGGCATCGGTACTTATGTATTCACCTTCGGCGGTGCAGCTATCGTTCTGCTGGCTGGCGTTCTCTTCGTTATCTACATGAAGAAGAGAAAGGCAGAAGAAGAGTAATTTCTGAATACTACCTCCCCATATTATAATCTGCTCTCGCTCTGCGGGAGCAGGTTTTCCAAAGGACTTGATGATACCTTTTATCAAGTCTTTTGGAAAGCCGCTGAAAGGATTTTTGTTTTGAAGATTTCCCGAAAAAAGCACATTCTGATACTGACGGCGATTGGTCTGATTTACTTTATCGGTGTTGCTGCCATCATCTATCCGATTATCGGCAACATCTATACAACAAACTCCTCCAAAAGCATCATTCAGGATTATGTCGAAACAGTCAAAAAGATGCCCGGCGATGAAATAAAAGAAAGACTTCAGAAAGCGCAGGCGTATAATAAAGGCGTTGCAGAGGGAAAATATGATGAAAGTCTTGCAACAGCTATTAACGGCACTGATGGTCTGATGTGTTATGTAGATATTCCGCGTCTGGGCATTTATCTGCCGGTTTATTTCGGTACGTCTGACGAGGTACTGAACAAGGGCTGCGGCTGGCTGGAAAAAACTTCTCTGCCGGTCGGCGGTGAGAGTACACACGCTTCTATCTCAGGGCATACGGGACTGCCGAATGCCGAGATGTTCACGAATCTGGATAATGCCAGAATCGGTGATATTTTCTATATCCATGTCCTCGACCAGACACTTTATTATGCGGTGGACAGCATCAATACCGTTACCCCCAATGATACCAAGCATCTGCTGGTGCAGGAGGGACAGGATTATGTGACACTGGTTACTTGTACGCCTTACGGCATCAATGATAAGCGTCTGCTGGTGAGGGGAAAGCGTTTCACGGTGAAGGAAGTCATCCCCACCGAAGAAAGCGTTCTTCCGGACGAGGATCTGACAAAGGCAGGTCAGAGAGTCGATGACAGCCTGCAGCAGCAGATTGATGAAGATATCAGACGAATTATCATTATTGTGTCTGTTGCCGTCACGGTCTTTGCGGTGGCGAGCATCTGGCTGACTGTCGTTCTGTGGCGGCAGGCAAAGCCTTTGTCGCTGATGCAGAACGAACCATCGGAGGAAAAAAATGAAGAAACGGAAAAGTAAATTCATGCAGCGGCTGCCGTTGGTCGGTATCTTCGTTCTGCTGATTACGGGTATCTGCTTCTTTATGTATCCGATTGTGGGCAACTGGTACACAGAGTATTCTGCTCAGGTGACCATTCAGCGCTATAACGAAGAAATCCAGAAAATGGGTAATGCGTCGCTTGATGCTTTCGCAAAGCAGGCAGCTGAATATAATGCGCTGCTGGCAAAAAACGAGCATAAAAAGGCAGAAGCGATGAACTATAAAAGTATACTGGCGGTTACTGATGCCATTGGCTATATCGAAATCCCGATGATCGGCGCATATTATCCGATTTATCATGGCTTGTCGGAAGATGTGCTTCAGAAGGGTATCGGTCATATGGAAGGTACGAGTCTGCCGATCGGCGGCAGAAGTACCCATTGTGTACTGGCCGGACATACTGGTCTGCCCAGTTCCAAACTGTTTACTGACCTTGACACGCTCCAGAACGGAGATGATTTTTATATCCATGTACTGAATCGTGTTCTGCATTACCGTGTGGATCAGATCAAGGTGGTGCTGCCGCATCAGTCTGAGGATATTCAGATCGAAGAGGGTCAGGACTACGTTACTTTAGTTACTTGTACGCCTTATGGCATCAATGACCATCGTCTGCTGGTTCGCGGACGGCGTATTGTATACGCAACATCGGACGGCAGACTGGACGAAGATGCTGTTGAAGTCATGCCGGTGTACCGTGCTGTACAGCAGCAGGTTCCTGCCCGTACGATTTTGTGGTATATGGCGACAGGCGTTGTTGCCTTTGTGCTGGCAGGCGTTATTGCTATATTGATTTTCCCGTCAAAACGGCGGCGCAAAAAGAAGACGGAACGTTCTGCCGGCAGCGGCGGTGCGGATAATGAACATCATCAAGAATGACCCGATGCTGTATCGGTGATAGGAGGAATGAGCGATTATGAAAAAGAAATCTGCGGGTACGATACTTGCCCTGTTCGTCATGTTGTGTATGCTCCTGACAGGTGGCGTACTGACGGCGCAGGCGGTTGACCCTGATGACACAAAAGGCTCTATCAATAT
>CADCQO010000121.1 GCA_902803585.1 uncultured Ruminococcus sp. | reverse complement strand
GGTCACGCCGTCACTGGCAGTGGTGTATTCGTAAATATAGGTGTAAGGAACATTATGATTCTTTACAAAAGTGTCGGTGGGAGTATCCTTCAGGCAGTAAACCTTGAAGTTGGACTTTACGCCGGAGAAAGCACTGCTGCCGATAGTCTTGACCTGATCATAGATAACAGGGCCGTTGGCATTGGAATGATAGAACGCATAATCACCAATTTCGGTACAGGTAGATGCCACATTGAAAGCGGAGGTTTTTCCCTGCGGAACAAGAACGAGCTTGGTCATATCCTGATTGTAGACGTTGCCGTAGCTGTCAGTATTGTAAGAACCGCCTTTGCCCTTGATGGTGATCTGGTACAGACCAGTTGCACCTTCAAAAGTGCCGTGATCCGGAATGGTCGAACTGGGCATGAAGCGGAAAGTAGGAGCACTGCCCTCAAAAACGGCGTAATGGACGTTGGAGTTGTAGAATAATCTGTCGCCCACATAGGTAACAGAGGCAGGAATGGTAACTGTATACAGCTTGGAATTGGCAAAAGCCTGATCCTCAATTCTTGTCAGGGTTGAAGGAAAACCTTTGGTAGCTGTGCCGAAACCGCTGACATACAGTTCAGGATTGGAAGGATAAGCGTACAGCGTAGTGTTGCTTTTGTTGTAGAGCGCATAAGCACCGGAATAATAGGTGCTGCTGAAATAATTGTTGCTGCTGTCAATGAAGAAACCTCCGATTTCCGCACCGGTAAAACCGCCGATAATCGATTCAAGGTAACGGGGCAGCGACAAAGTTTTGAACTTACACCCGCTGAAGATGCCCGCCTGCATTGAAGTGATATTGTAAGAACCGATGTACTGATTGTACTCCCATGTTGTATCAATATCCTTACTGTAAATCACTGTCGGCATGCCAACATTTGATGAGGACAGATTCTTTGTACCAGTATAGCCTACCACTTTAGCGGTTTTGTCGCTGTAAAGAATGTACTGGTAATCGCCCACCGTTACGACAGGTGAAGACGTAGCTGCACTGACAGATATGTTTGTACCCAGACCTGCTTCTGCTGGCAAAGCAACCGTTGCTGTACCAACCACAGCCAACGCCATCGCCACTGTCAGCACTTTACACAATAACTTGCTCGATTGTTTCATTTCAAAAACTCCTTTCTGAACGCATTTTTATATATTACACAGTATTACCCATCATATGTTGATTATAGTATATCATAAAGCACTTGTCATTTCAATCATCTTTCCTGATCTGATGAAAATTTTACAATCTGTTCATGAAATGTGAAAACTCCGTCCAATTGCCGAACATCACTGTCCGGAAGGGGCGGAGTCTTCTGAGGGCTTATTCTATTTTCAGCATTTGTTACTTGAGGACGGAAATGAGGACACCGGCGGCTACTGCTGAACCGATAACACCGGCAACATTCGGTCCCATAGCGTGCATGAGCAGGAAATTAGCGGGGTTCTCCTCCTGACCTACTTTCTGGGAAATACGGGCTGCCATCGGAACAGCGGATACACCAGCTGAACCAATAAGCGGGTTGATCTTGCCTTTGGTTGCCCAGCACATGATCTTGCCGAAAACAACACCGCAGGCTGTGCCAAGACAGAACGCAATCAGTCCCAGAGCAATGATGCCGAGTGTTTTGGGCGTGAGGAACAATGTACCTTTTGCCGTTGCGCCGACTGTAACGCCGAGGAAGATGGTAACAATATTCATCAGTTCATTCTGGGCAGTTTTTGCGATACGGTCAACAACACCGCTCTCTTTGAAGAGGTTGCCGAGCATCAGCATACCTACCAGCGGGGCGGCATCAGGCAGCAGAATCGCTACCAGTACAACTACGACAATCGGGAAAATAACCTTTTCTAACTTTGAAACGGGGCGAAGCTGTCCCATCACGATGGAACGCTCCTTTTTCGTTGTGAGCAGACGCATGATAGGCGGCTGGATAATCGGCACAAGCGCCATATACGAATATGCCGCTACTGCGATAGGGCCGAGCAGTTCCGGCGAGAGCTTTGAGGTAACGAAAATCGCTGTCGGGCCGTCCGCACCGCCGATAATTGCAATGGAACCTGCTTCGTTTGTCTGGAAGTTCAGCAGGATAGCGCCGATAAACGTAATGAAAATACCAATCTGTGCCGCTGCGCCGAGAATGAAGCTCTTCGGGTTCGCAATCAGCGGACCGAAGTCTGTCATGGCACCGATGCCGAGGAAAATCAGCGGCGGGAAAATACCTAAATGTACGCCCTGATACAGATAGTAGAACAGACCGCCATTTTCGGTAACATTATAGTAAATCGCCTTGTAGAAATCTGCGCCGTCAACGACTACCCTTTCCATTCCCGCAATATTGAAGCCTGCGGCGGTCGCCTGTGCCTGTGTCAGCAGCTGCGAGGTAGTCGGATAGGAAGCAGGGTCAAGCCCCTTTGCCGTGACTTGCTGATAAGTCAGAAGCTGTGTAACAGGGTTTGCCATAATTTCGGGGAAAATATTGACGATCATCATACCGAAGGCAATCGGCAGCAGCAAAAGCGGTTCATACTGCTTTTTGAGAGCCAGAAACATCAGCAGGAAGGAAATGACAATCATAACATAGTTTTCCCAGCTGAGATTACAGAGTCCCGATGACTGATACAGTCCGACAATAACATTGCCGAGCTGATTGAATATATCCATAGATGCTCTTCCTTTCTTTTCAGAGGTCTTTTCTCTCAGCCCTTGGCTCAGAAAGTGCCGATATTCTGCGCTACACCGGCATCTCCCCATGCGGAGCGAGTACGGCGGGAGCGTCTGACAGAGCGGATACGGTGCGGCTGCTCACCATAAACAGCATCTACCGCCGCCGCAATCACGGCGATAATCTCACCGGGAATTTCATCGTCTTCCTCTGCACTTTCTGCTGCGGACGGAGCAGCCGGTGCAGGTTCGACTTTTACGGTCTTTTGTATCTGCTGACGTTTCTTTTCTTTGCGGTTCTTGGAAGAACGCTGTGCTGTTTGAATGATTTTTCCGTATATCGTGATAATCAGGATCAGCAATACCAGCACCACAAACACAACCACAAAGCCCGCAATTAAAAGCGTCAGTGCAAGCATTAAATTATTCATAAGCTTATACCCTCTAAAGCCTCAATGTATTTTCTTGCTTTTCTGCTTCAGATCAATGCACAAACGGCATCGCCCATCTCGACAGTAGAAACCTTCTTTGTGCCTTCTGTATAGATATCGGGTGTTCTGACAGTTTTAAGTACCTCTGCTGCTGCCTTTTCAATGGCATCTGCTGCCGCCGGTTCATCAAGAGAATAACGGAGCATCATGGCAACGGAAAGAATGGTTGCGAGGGGGTTAGCAATACCCTTACCGGCAATATCCGGAGCAGAACCGTGAATCGGTTCATACATACCCAGCTTTGAGCTGTTCAGGCTTGCAGAAGCCAGCATACCGATAGAACCGCTGATCATGGAAGCCTCATCAGAAAGAATATCTCCGAAAATATTGGAAGTAACGATAACATCAAACTGTTTCGGGTTTCTGACAAGCTGCATCGCACAGTTGTCGACATACAGATGGTTCAGCTCTACTTCAGGATATTCTTTTGAAAGGCGGTTCATGGTTTCTCTCCACAGGCGGGAAGAATCCAGCACATTTGCCTTGTCAACACTCGTCAGCTTCTTGCTGCGCTTCATTGCCATATCAAACGCTACCCTGCCGATACGCTCGAT
>CADCQO010000120.1 GCA_902803585.1 uncultured Ruminococcus sp. | reverse complement strand
AGGGGCTGGATGGAAGGGGCACACGTCAACAGCGTGATTATCGGACTGATTATTGACGGTATTTTTGCGGGTGTAGGAAGTGTGCTGACGTTCCTGCCGATCATCATTACACTGTTTTTATTCCTGTCACTGCTGGAGGACAGCGGTTATCTGGCGCGGGTGGCGTTCTTTATGGACAAGCTGCTGCGAAAAATCGGTTTGTCGGGACGCAGTATTGTGCCAATGCTGATCGGTTTCGGCTGTACGGTTCCGGCGGTCATGTCAACACGCACCCTGCCCAGTGAGCGTGACCGGAAAATGACGATTCTGCTGACACCGTTCATGAGCTGTACTGCCAAACTGCCGATTTATGCGTTTTTTGTGCAGGCGTTTTTTCCAGGTTATCAGTGGCTGATTGTATCGGGACTGTATTTTCTGGGAATCCTTGTCGGCATTCTGGCGGCACTTATCTACAAGAAAACGATTTTCAAAGGTGAGGCGGTACCGTTTGTGATGGAACTGCCGAACTACCGTCTGCCGGCTTTAAAGAATGTACTGATGCTTCTGTGGGAGAAAGCAAAGGACTTCCTGCAGAGAGCCTTTACAGTTATTTTTCTGGCAACCATCGTTGTATGGTTCCTGCAGCACTTCAATATTTATTTCAACATGATCGGAGAAGATCAGGCACAGGAAAGTATTTTAGCGATGATATCCGGTTGGATTGCGCCGCTGTTTGCACCGGTGGGACTGAACGACTGGCGGATTGTCACAGCGCTTATCAGCGGTTTCATGGCAAAGGAAAGTGTTGTTTCCGTGCTGGGCGTACTTTACGGCAGTTCCCTGACAGCAGCAATGACAGGACTCACTGCTGCCTCTCTGCTGGTGTTCAGCCTGCTGTACACACCCTGTATAGCGGCGATTGCCTCCGTCAGACGTGAACTCGGACGCAAATGGGCGCTGTGTGTTGTCTTGTGGCAGTGTGCGGTAGCTTGGGCAGTATCCATGGTTGTTTATATGATAGGTTTAGCCTGCGGGTGGTGAGTGAATGAATCCGATAGATATTTTGCTGATTGCCGTGATTGCGGGAGCAGTCGTGCTGGCACTGCTGGTCATAAGACGCAGTAAGAAAAAGGGCAAAGGCGGCTGTTCATGCGGCTGTAAGAACTGTCCGACACAGTGCGGGAAGAAATGAAAAAAGAAAACAGACCGGTTCTCTGAAGTGACCCCGAAAAGTCAGACAATGTGGTATGGTGTCTGACGGGGATACATTTCATTGATCCGGTCTGTTTTTTTTCTCAAGCGGTCAGGCAGTACGCCGTATGTGATGTTCAGGGCGAAGTCCGGCCGCAGTTTTCAGTTTTACAGGGAAACGATGTCTTTTTCTTCAAGGAGCTTTACGCCGTTTTCGGTGAGGATTTTTTCTGCTGTTTCATTGTCTGCCACACGAAGTACAACGGACGCTTCCTTGCCGGAAACGGCAATAAACGCATACATATACTCGATGTTGATGTTGTAGCGGGCGAGGATATTGACGATCTTTGCGAGAGAACCGGGTTCATCTGGGATAGACACGCCGACAACCTGTGTAATCGACACAAAACAGCCGGAAGACTCAAGGGCTTCTTTGGCTCTTTGGGGATCGGTCACGATCAGACGGAAGATACCGAAATCTTGTGTATCCGCTACACTCAGCGCACGGATATCAATGCCGGCATTGGCGATGGAGTCGGTAATAGTGACCAGCTTACCTTCCTTGTTTTCTACAAAAATAGAGATTTGCTTGATTGCCATAGAAATTCCTCCTTTGAAATAATATGATTATAACGGGTGCAGGGACACAGTCCTGACCTCTCAGATGTTGATGCCCAGACGCTTACGCTTGTCAATGACACGGACAGCTTTTCCTTCGGAGCGGGTGATGCTCTTGGGTGCAACAAGGTGGATTTTCGGGTTAATGCCGAGCATTGCCTTCATTGCTGACTGCAGTTCCTTCTCACGGTTGGTGATGCCTGTCGGGATATCGGAGAAGTCCTCTTCCTTCATCTCAACGTTGATGTCGAAGGTATCAGTGTTGTTCACTCTGTCAACGATAATCTGATAGTTGGGTGCATAGCCGCAGTTGAGGAGTACGGATTCAATCTGGCTGGGGAATACGTTGACGCCGCGGATAATCATCATGTCATCGGAGCGTCCGAGCGGTTTTGTCATGCGTACAAAGGTGCGGCCGCAGGAGCATTTCTCACGGGACAGCACACAAATATCTCTGGTGCGGTATCTCAGGAGAGGGAAAGCCTCTTTATCCAGCGAAGTGAACACCAGCTCACCTTTTTCACCGATCGGCAGAACTTCACCTGTTTCGGGATTGATGATCTCAGCGATGAAGTGATCTTCGTTGATGTGCATTCCTCTCTGTTCCTCACACTCAAAAGCCACGCCGGGACCGCTGATTTCCGTCAGACCGTAAATGTCGTATGCCTTGATGCCGAGATTCTTTTCAATGTCACGTCTCATTTCTTCTGTCCAGGGTTCAGCACCGAAAATACCTGCTTTCAGCTTGTTGTCTTCGGGCTTGTAGCCTTTTTCCCTGAGCGTTTCACCGATATAGGCAGCATAAGAGGGTGTACAGCAAAGAATTGTAGAGTTCAGATCCATCATGAACTGAATCTGTCTGTCGGTATTGCCGCTGGACATGGGGAGCGTCAGACTGCCGACCTTGTGTGAGCCGCCGTGAAGTCCGGCACCGCCTGTAAACAGTCCGTAGCCGTAGCAGACCTGACAGACATCTTCAGAAGTTGCACCAACTGCCACCAGTGCGCGGGCACAGCAGTCCTCCCACATATCAATGTCTTTCTGGGTATAGAAGGCAACTACACGCTTTCCTGTTGTGCCGGAAGTGGACTGGATACGCACACAGTCCTTTAAGTCTGTTCCGAGCAGACCGTAGGGGTAGGCTTCTCTGAGGTCGTCCTTCTTGAGGAAAGGCAGTTTGTGCAGATCCTCAATGCCCTTGATATCCTCCGGTTTTACGCCTTTAGCGTCCATCAGATCACGGTAATACTTGACGTTCTCGTAAACGTGTTTTACCTGTCTTACCAGCTTTTCGCTCTGGAGCTTTCTCAGTTCTTCGAGCGGCATGGTTTCCTGTTCCGGCTGAAAATAATTCTTTGCCATTTCAATCACTCTTTCCTTTTCATATAGGTCATATCAGTTCTGATAACCCAGCGCAAATGCCTTTTTGTTGATTTCGATAAAGTTCGGTTTTACGATCTTCTGGATCGCTTCTTCCCACTTTTCATAAGGAATATCAAAGTACTTTGCCAGTCTGCCCATCAGAACGATGTTGCAGGCCTTGGCAGAACCTGCTTCGGACGCTAAGGACAAAGCATCAATAGCATCTACATGAACGCCCTTTTCTGTGATTTCGTCCAGAATAGCGGCGGGGTAGGAGGTACTGCCGATGATAACGGGCATCGGGTCGATCTGCTGTGTGTTTACGATAACCGTACCGCCCTTTTTCAGATTTCTGATATAACGTGCAGCTTCGATTTTCTCAAAGCTCACAATAAAGTCTGCTTCACCTTCCTCGATCACAGGTGAATAGACCTTATCACCGAATTTTACATAGGTAACGACTGAACCGCCGCGCTGACTCATGCCGTGTACTTCGCTGACTTTTACGTCATAACCCTCGTCTACCAGCAGACGGCCCAGTAATTTAGAGGCAAGCAGAGAACCCTGACCGCCTACGCCTACGATCATAATATTTTTCGTTGCCATGATTATTCACCCTCACTTTCAAATGCGTCAAACGGACACAATCCTGCACATACGCCGCACCCGATACAGAGTGTATTGTCAACGACTGCGTGACCGTCACGGAAAGAAATGGCAGGACAGCCGAACTTCATACAGCGTTTGCAGCCGCGGCACTTTTCAGTATTGACTTTCAGCGGCTTTTTGGGCTTGACGTATTTCAGCAGTACGCAGGGACGGCGGGAAATGATAACCGACGGTTCATTCTTTGCCAGTTCTTCCTTAACAACTCTCTCGCACTCTTCCAGATTGTACGGGTCAACCACTCTGACGGAGCTGATGCCGATAGAATGGCACAGAGCCTCTAAATTGACCTTGCCGGCGGGGTCGCCCTTGATGTTATAGCCGGTAGTGGGGTTCTGCTGATGACCTGTCATGCCGGTAATGGAGTTATCAAGAATGATAACAGTAGAATTTGACTGGTTGTAGGCAATGTTGATAAGGCCTGTTACGCCGGAGTGCATAAAGGTGGAATCACCGATGACACAGACGGTTTTGTTTTCGGTTTCACTGCCGCCTGCCTTGTTGTAGCCGTGCAGACCGGATACAGAAGCACCCATGCACAGGGTCATATCCAGTGCGTTCAGCGGGGGCATCGAACCGAGTGTATAACAGCCGATATCACCGAGAACGGTAATTTTATTCTTGGCGAGCACATAGTACATACCGCGATGCGGACAGCCGGCGCACATCATGGGCGGTCTGACAGGCACGGCGGTATCTGTACCGACACTTTCCTTAGCGGGCAGGTCAAACGCCGCCGCAATCGTTTTTTGTGAATATTCTCCCAGCAGTGAGAATTTCTCTTTGCCGATGACATCTACACCGTTCACCTTGCAGTGTGTTTCGATAATCGGATCTAATTCCTCGATAACGTATACCTTGCCAGCTTTAGCGGCGAAATCTTTGATCAGCTGTACCGGAAGGGGATTGACCATGCCTAATTTCAGCACGGATACCTTGTCACCGAAAACTTCCTTGACATACTGGTAGGAAGTAGATGAGGTAATGATGCCGAAATCATAAGTTCCGTCACCCTCTTCCACACGGTTGAGGGGAGAGGTTTCTGCGTACTCTGTAAGTTTTTTGGTTCTTTCCTCTACCAGCGGGTGTCTTCTGATGGCATTGGCAGGAGCCATGATATATTTCTGGGGGTTCTTGACATATTCTTTGGTGACTTCGGTTCTTTCACCCTTTTCAACAATACTCTGTGAATGAGCAACACGGGTGCACATCTTGATAAAGACAGGCGTATCGAACTGTTCAGACAGAGCAAAGGCGATCTTAGCGAAATCAAGTGCTTCCTGAGAGTCTGCCGGTTCAAGCATGGGGACTTTGGAAGCAATTGCATAGTGACGGGAATCCTGTTCATTCTGGGAGGAGTGCATACCGGGGTCGTCTGCGACACAGATAACCATACCGGCATTGACACCGGTGTAGGACATTGTAAACAGCGGGTCAGCGGCTACATTCAGACCAACGTGCTTCATACAGCAGGCGGAGCGCTTACCCCTGAGGGAAGCACCAAATGCGGCCTCCATAGCGACTTTTTCGTTGGGTGCCCACTCACAGTAGGCATCGCTGAACTTTGCGAATTCCTCGGTAATTTCCGTACTGGGTGTACCGGGGTAGCTGGAAATAACGGCGCAGCCTGCCTCATAGATACCTCTTGCGAGGGCGGCATTGCCGATCATCAGTTCTTTCATTTTCATACCACCTTTTATTATAATTGAAAATTGAAAATGGAAAATGGAAAATTAATGTACAAGGGGAGTTTTCAGCCAAAGTCCGGACGCACCGAAAAAGGTTTCTGCGCTGTAAAGTTCACAGCGCAGGCACTCCGCCGATCAGTCGTTGTTCATGTTGCGCATATCAACTATGCGCTTTGCTTTGCCCTGGAAACGCTCGATAGTCTTGGGAGCAACAAGTGTAACCTTTGTTCTCAGACCGAGAATGGACTGCATTTTCTGCTCGATGTGCTTTTTCAGGTCGCTCAGACGCTGATAGTTTTCAAGAAGCTCTGCGTTGTCAAGCTCGACCTTTATCTCAAGGCTGTCCCTGAAATGTTCACGGGTGATTATGAGCATATAATGGGGAGCAATGTCCTTGATGTTGATAAGTATGT
>CADCQO010000119.1 GCA_902803585.1 uncultured Ruminococcus sp. | reverse complement strand
TTGCAGATGAAGGTAGGAGAGAGCTTTTTTGTTTCGGCGCTCGGCAAGGCGATTTTGGAGACGGACGGTGTAGAAAACTATGTTTTTGGACAGGATATGCAGGATACTGCCGTAAACCAGAGCAGTATGGCAGTACTGGATACTCTGACCGTTACTCAGATTTCGGAGTAAGGCGGTGAAACGATGGCAGAATTTCCGATCATGAAACAAATTTTAGAAAATACCGGTCTTTACACGGTCAGCGAAGGCAGTCTTGCAGAAGCAGAGCTGAAAGCCTATGCTGCGGGACTGGATATCTGCTTTGACGCTTTGGAAGAACTGGAGCGGGAATGTTTCATTGCAACGGCGGAAAGTTACGGTCTGGAGTACCGTGAAGCGATGATGCACCGTCTGAATCTGCAGAATACCCTTTCAGCCCGCCGCAATGCCCTGCTGAAAGCCTTTTCCATTACTGCCTGCGATTATACGCCGGAAGGCATGGAAAAGGTAAGGGATATTTTCAATGCACACGGTACTTTTACGTTTGATTCCGCCTCTCATACGATTACCTTTCACTGCACCGATGCTCTTACCCAGACGGAACAGACCTTTCTCACGGAGCAGATGGGTTCTCTGATGCCGCTGTGGGCAAAATTTACATTTGAAACAGACGTCAGCGGATAACAGCTGTTCTGACGTTTTCTCCTGAATGACCGGACAGAAAAAGACCGAACCAATGATGACAAAACATCAAGGGTTCGGTCTGTTTTTGTATTCCGGTATTATTGGCAGCCGGACGGCTGTGCCGGTTTCAGTCAAGTTCGAGGATTTTGTCGCCGTTAGCGAGGGAAGCAATGCCTGTACGCGCCATTTCCAGAATGCCGAAGGGCGCTAACTGTGCGATCAGGGAGTCGATCTGTGAGGGTGTGCCCGATGCACGGAAGGTAAGGGAATGCTCACCGAGATTGACAAGGGAAGCATGATAAGTAGATGTCAGGGCGATAATATCGTTTTTGTTCTGTGTGTCAGAGGTAACCTTGATAAGAATGAGTTCCATAGCAATGGAGCTTTCTTCAGGGAGAACCTCCGCTTTTTTGACATCTACGATTTTCAGAAGCTGGTTGATGAACTGTTCTACCTGTGCATCATCTCCGCTCATACGGACGGTCAGGCGGGAATAGCCCTCTATGCCGGAGGGACTGGCGGTAAGGCTGTCAATATTGAAGCCACGCCGGGAGATCAGGCTGGTAATGCGCAGAAGCACACCGGGGTGGTTATGGGCCAAAATGCCGATAATCTGTTTGTTTTCCATAGCTGTATCACTCCATTTCGGTAATCATATCGTCTACTGTTTTACCCGGCGGAATCATCGGCAGGACATTTTCGTCGGGTGAAATGCTGCAGTCGATAACGACAGGCTCATTCAGCGCAAAGGCAGTCTTGAGAACTTCTTCAGCATCGCTGTCGTTGTGGATTTTCATGCCCTTGATACCGAAAGCCTCTGCTGCTGCGGCAAAGTCTGTCTTTCTGTGCGGGTCTGTCTGCGAGAAACGGCGGCCATAGAACAGCTTCTGCCACTGACGCACCATGCCCAGCACCTTATTGTTCAGGACAACAACAATGATCGGCAGGTCGTAGGAACGGACAGTAGCCATTTCGTTGAGGTTCATGTGGAAACTGCCGTCACCGGTAAACAGCACGACACGCTTGTCAGGATTGGCAACGGCTGCGCCGACCGCTGCACCCAGTCCATAGCCCATGGTGCCCAGACCGCCTGATGTACACCAGCGGCGGGGCTGTTCAAAGCGGTACTTCTGTGATACCCACATCTGATGCTGTCCGACATCTGTTACAATGATATCATCATCTTTTGTCAGAGAACGTACAAGGTCAATAATGTGGTAGGGGTGGGCATATTCCTCAGAAGCAGGTGTTTCTGTTACGCTGCCTTTCTTTGCCCATTCATTCATCTGGGCAATCCATTCGTCATGCTTTACTTCGTCGACTGCTTCAGTCAGTCTGGCGAGTGTATCCTTGACATCACCGACAAGGCTGTAATCAATGAGTACGTTCTTGTTGATTTCGGCTTTGTCAATATCGAGCTGAATGATAGTGGCATTTTTGCCGAATTTCTTTCTGTCGCCGGCTACACGGTCAGAGAAACGTGCGCCGACAGTAATAATGAGGTCGCAGTTATCGGTTGCCTTTCCTGTTTCATAGCCGCCGTGCATACCGATTGTACCGATAAACAGACGGTGAGAAGCGGGGAAACCGCCCAGACCCATGATAGAAGTCGCAACAGGACAGTCGATTTTTTCCGCAAATGCCAGAAGCTGCTGTTCTGCGTCTGCACTGACAACACCACCGCCCATATAAATCATAGGACGTTTGGCGGCATTAACGGCTTTTGCGGCGGCTTCAAAATCGGCCTGACCGGAAAACAGCGGGTTGACGATCTCCTGCGGTACTTCAGGCGTAAACTCACACACAGCACCTGTAACGTCTTTGGGAATATCAATCAGAACAGGGCCTTTTCTGCCGGACATGGCAATACGGAACGCCTTGCGGATAACATTTGCCAGATCTTTGACATTTTTCACGATGAAATTGTGTTTTGTCACAGGCAGGGTAATACCGGTAATATCAACCTCCTGAAAGCTGTCACGGGCGAGCAGGTCATTGGTAACATTGCCGGTGATAGCGACCATCGGAACAGAATCCATATAAGCGGTTGCAATACCTGTTACCAGATTGGTAGCGCCGGGACCCGATGTAGCGATGACAACGCCGCATTTGCCGGTTGTACGGGCGTAGCCGTCAGCGGCATGAGCAGCGCCCTGCTCGTGCGCCGACAGAATATGTGTAATTCTGTCGCTGTACTTGTAGAGTGCATCGTAGATGTTGAGGACAGCACCGCCGGGATAACCGAATACGGTGTCCACGCCCTGTTCGATCAGGCACTCTGCGATGATTTCAGAACCGTTAAGCTGCATAATAATAACCTCCGTTTTACAGTCAGAATAAACGACCGTATAATACTTGACAGGAGAGCAGTCAGCGAACATTCAAAGAAAAAGACTCCATCTCTTCTGAAAGAGACGAAGCCGGGAAAGTTCTTCGCTGTACCACTCTTTTGCGGGCGGAATATCCGCTGGAACAGGTCAATGTATGCCTGTCCGGATTGCCGTGATAACGTGCGGCACACGCTCCCGCTTACTATATCTTTTGGGCGGAAGGACTCCTGAGCGACTTCACACTGTACTATGACCGTCTTACACCGCATGACGGCTCTCTGCACATAGGGGACAGCGTTACTACTCCCAATCATCGTCGTTATTGATATACCATATATCATACAAGATTTTTGACAATAAGTCAATAGGATTTGACGAAAATCGACAGGCTGAGCAGGAGTGCTTTCCGAAACACATTTGTTTACAGAAGCCGCTGAGCCGGAATACGGCGGCTTTTGAGTTGGGGCAGGTGCCGGAGTGCTGACAGATGCCCGTTATTTTTTCCATTTGACTTGTTCCCAGGGGGAAACAGCGCCGGCATACTGATTGTAAATATAACCTTCGGGAACTTCTCCGAGCGGTACACGATAGCCGAAAGAGTCTTTGTTTTTGAGTTTGTAGCGGTTGAGAAGCATATAGATCCCTGCTGCCAGCACAGGAATGCTGATCCACTGGGAGGTAGAGAGTCCGAACAGAATACCGCGCACTTCATCTCCTCGAAAAAACTCATCTGTAAAGCGTACAACTGCGTAAACCATGAAGTAAATGGCGAGAAGCGAGCCTTTTTTGAGGTGCTTGTGACGGAGTATCAGCAGAACCGCCATAAGGAGCAGATTACAGCCGGCTTCAATCAGCGGAAGCGGCAGGCGTGTAACGGTATAGGCAATATCATGGCTGTCAACATAGGGATAGTTCAGTCCCCAGGAGGCTTCCATACCATAACAGCAGCCGGCAAAAATACATCCTACCCTTCCGAAGGCGTGGAAAAGGGGAATAGCCGGTGCCAAAATATCCGCATACAGACTGAAATCAACCTTTGACACTTTGCAGTAGATAAAGGCAGCAAGAATCCCGCCTATCAGTCCTCCATAAAAAACCATTCCGCCGAAAATCTCGGTAAAGGCATCATGAAAATTTTCCCATGAAGAAAAGACCGTTCCCAGATTCTGCAGGGAGTGGAGAAAGACGTCAAAGCGGGTGAGGAAGTAGAAGAAATGAGCGCCCACAAAAGCGCCGACAGCGGCAAAAACCGGAATATTGACAATATGCAGTTTGCTGTAATCTTTGCGCCTGCGCAGAGTCAGGATAACCAGTCCTGCTGCAAAAAGCAGTCCGACAAAGGCGCACAGTCCGTACATGGGGATTGCCCTTCCGAACACATTGAGGTAGGGATACATTGAATCATTCCTTTTCTTTCAGATAGAAAAAATCGGCGGTCAGGAGCGACCGCCGAGAGCAGAGTTGACATCAACACACGATTAGCGTTTCAGAGCCTGCTGCGCCTTGCAGTAGTTGCAGGTAGCACAGCCGGTAACGAAGATAGCCATGATGCAGAGGAGGAAACCAACGACACCGAAGATAATGCCGAGTGTAGCGATAGTGCCTCTGGGTGCACCGGACTTGATTCTCTGGTTGCCGACATAGAAAGACAGAACACAGCCGCCTGCGGAGAACAGGAAGGCGAACATATTGAGAATAAAGCTGTAAATGGGCATATAGATAGCGCCTACTACAAGAATAGACATACCAAAGCCCAGAATGCTGGCAGCACAGCCGATCATGCCGAGCATATCGTTATTGAGAAGCGGAGCCTTCGGTGTTCTGGACTGCTGGGGTGTCTGAGGCGGCATGGGCGGCATGGAAGACTGATAAGGCTGCTGGTAGGGCTGCTGCTGAGGCTGCTGATAGGGCTGCTGATTATACGGATTCTGGTTGTTGTTCATAATACACATTCCTTTCAAAATAACAATTTTTGACAACAGAATAATGAACTGACTACATGATACCACACCATCACACTAAAGTCAAGGTATTTATTGACACTGGCAGGGCAAGTATATAGCGTTTTGTACAATATTTATCAAATTTTTCCTAAAAAATAGATATATTGCTGCATTTCGTGAGGAATAATAACGAAAAACGTCATGCTTTCTCAGAGCTTGCCGCTGATGATCTGCTGAGAAAGTGCAAGGGCGGTTTCACCTTTGCGAAGTCTGATGCTGACGAAGGGCTTCCCGACTGCGTTAAGCACTGCCCGATCGCCCATGCGGTCAATGAGTTCGCCCACAATCGGCAGTGTTATCTGGGTAAAATAGAGCTGAAGGGTATTGTCTGCCTGTTTGATGACACAGATACCGTTCTGTTTGGCTTTACTGCGGAGAAGTGCAATATCTATCAGACTGTGAACCGCTTTTGGAACATCACCGAAACGGTCAATGAGTTCATCAATGACATCAGAAGCATCGTCTTCTGTCCTGATATCAGCGATACGGCGATAAATTTCCAGACGGCGGCTCAGGTTTTCAATATAGCTTTCGGGAATATGTGCTTCGATGGGAATATCCACCTGACAATCCACGTCCCAGTCGGCAGGTGTTTCGCCTTTAGCGGTACTGACAGCCTGATTCAGCAGTTTCATGTACATATCATAGCCGACATCTGCCATATGACCGTGCTGTCTGGCACCCAGCAGATTGCCTGCCCCTCTCAGTTCAAGATCACGCATAGCGATGCGGAAACCTGAGCCGAATTCGGTAAACTCCCTGACAGCGTCCAGCCGTTTCTGGGAAAGTTCAGAAATAACCTTATTTTTCTGGAAGGTCAGATAGGCATAAGCCCTTCGGGAAGAGCGTCCCACTCTGCCGCGGATCTGATGAAGCTGTGACAAGCCCATGTAATCGGCATTTTCGATAATCAGTGTGTTGGCATTGGGAATATCCACGCCTGTTTCGATGATAGTTGTACTGATAAGGACGTTGATTTCCTGTTCCAGCATCTGCCGCCATACTTCAGAAAGCTCTCCTTCTGACATTTTACCGTGTCCGAAGGCAACTTTTGCTTCGGGGATACGCTCGCTGAGTTCCTGTGCTTTTTCCTCAATGCCCTCTACGGAGTTATAGAGATAGAATACCTGACCGCCGCGGCGCAGTTCACGGCGGATTGCTTCGTTGATGACGGCCTCGTCATATTCCAGCACATAGGTCTGTATGGGGTGTCTGTCCTGCGGAGCCTCTTCAATGGAGGACATATCACGGATACCGGACATTGCCATATTAAGTGTTCTGGGAATCGGTGTAGCGGAAAGCGTCAGCACGTCCACATTCCTGCTCAGACTCTTGATTTTTTCCTTCTGCGCCACGCCGAAACGCTGTTCCTCGTCAATAATCAGCAGTCCCAGATCACGGAACTGCATATCCTTTGAAATCAGACGGTGTGTGCCGATAATCAGATCAATGTCGCCCCGTTTCAGCTTTTGTATGATTTCTTTCTGCTGTTTGGGGGTGCGGAAGCGGGACAGCAGCTCGATATTGATGGGGAAGCCCTCAAAACGGCGCAGGGCTGTCTGGTAGTGCTGCCATGCAAGAATTGTTGTCGGCACTAAAAAGGCGCACTGTTTGGAGTTTGTCACACATTTGAAGGCCGCTCTCAGCGCTACTTCTGTTTTGCCGAAGCCGACATCTCCGCACAGCAGGCGGTCCATCGGCGCCCGCTGTTCCATATCGTTTTTGATTTCGGCAATACAGCGTTTCTGATCGGCAGTTTCCTCATACTCAAACCTTGATTCAAAATCCCTTTGCCACGCACCGTCAGGCGGAAAAGCGAAGCCCGTTGCTTCCATTCGTGCCGCATACAGTTTGATGAGTTCATCAGCGATATCCTTTACCGCACTGCGCACACGGTTCTTTGCCTTTGTCCATTCCTGACCGCCCAGCTTATTCAGTTTTACTGTACTGTCCTCGTGAGGGCCGATATATTTCGATACCAGATCCAGCTGTGTAACAGGTGTATAGAGGTTGTCGCCTCTGGCGTATTCTATCTGAATGTAATCTCTTGTAATGCCTTCTACTTCCATCTGATGAACGCCCTGAAACAGACCGATACCATACTGACTATGCACCACATAATCCCCGACCGAAAGTTCCGCCAGACTGAAAATAGCTTTGTTTTTGCTTTTCTTTTTGGCAGAGCTTTTTTTTGTTTCGCTGATCTGTACATGGGAGATCAGTGAAAAGCCTGTTGACCAGTATTCCATACCAGCGGAAAGACTGCCATAGGAAATATACAGACCGCTCTGTGTCATTTCGTCATCAGGCATCAGAAAAGCAGCATGATAACCCTTGTCCAGCATATCCTTCCAGAGCTGTTCCGCCGCTTTTTTCGTACCGCCCAGTATCACACACGTTTTTCCGTCAGATATCATCTGGTCGATATCTTCACACAGTACACTCAGAGAACCGCTCCATGGTGAAAGCTGACGGACATTGAAATTCACCAATGCCCTGAGCGGCCATTCACTTGTGCCTCTTGTATAGTTTTCAATCAGGACAGGACGCTGCTTTTCGACAGCCGCCATAAATTCCGGTTTCGTGGTGTAAAAATTATCCAGACCCTTGCACAGGATACCTTCCGCAAGATAATCTTTCAGATCTTCTCCTGCCTGCCAGAGGGTACTTTTGATTCTGTCATTGATTTTTGTCTGTTCGGATACAAACAGCATTGTATCCTTATTGGCATAGTCAAAGATATCCGCAGGTGTTCCGTACACCAGACTGTAAAACTTATCTGCTGAGGAAAGTCTTCCGCCGTTTCGCAGGGTTTCAGCTTCTCCCGCCAGAACCTGTCTGGCAGTAGCGGCATATTTTCCGCGCAGGGACTTTGCCTTTTCTTCGATTTTATCCGCCAGAACAGCCGCACTGTCAAAAATGATCTCGCTGGACGGCGTGATCACAAAGCTGTCCAGACGGTTGGTGCGCCTTTGGGTTTCGATATCAAACGCTGAAACGGTGTCGATTTCATCTCCCCAGAATTCAATACGGCAGGGGGAATCTGCGGACGGCATAAAGAAATCAAGAATACCGCCCCTTACTGCAAACTGTCCTGTGCCGTCAACCTGTTCTACCCGTACATAACCCTCTGACAAAAGCGCTGATGTCACAGATTCAGGAGAAGCAGAAGTACCCTGTCTGACGGTAATGCTTGCTTTCAGAAGGGCTTTTTTGGGAATCGTATACTGCATGGCGGCATCGGCACAGCAGATCAACACCCTTGCTTCGCCCGTACAAAAGCTGTAAAGCGCTCCGATACGCTGATGTTCAAATTCTCTTGAAACGCCGGTAACTTCCCGAAAGGTAAAATCTCTTGCGGGATAAAATACCGCCTTTGTACCCATTGCATTGATGTCCGTACAAAGGCGTGTTCCTTCTGTTTCATCTCCGGCAATTACCATTGCCTGTTGTCCGCAGGCAGTACAAAGGTGATGAATCAGATGTGCCTTGTGTACTGCGGAAAGACCTGTTGCCATAGCGGGCAGACGGCCGGTATGAATCGCCTGTTCCAACTGCCGGAATTCTGCCAGACCGTCCAAAACATGATTTAAAAACTTCATTTTCCTTAACCTCAGTTAAACAAATTCATCGCCTTGTCGATTGCTCCGGCAATGATTTTTTCTGCTGCTGCACAAGCGTTGTCCAGTGCCTTTTGCAGTTCAGGCTGTTCGGTGCGTGTAAAGCCCGAAAGCACCCAGTCTGCTAAATCCCATTGCGGCGGCTTCTGACCGACACCTATTTTGATGCGGGGGAACTGGTCGCTGCCGGAAAGATAAATGATATTCTTCATTCCGTTATGGCCGCCGTCGCTTCCCTTGCGCCGGATACGCAGTCTGCCCACATCGAGGGAAATATCGTCCAGAATAATCAGCGTTTTTTCAGGAGGAATCTTGAAAAACGCCATTGCTTCCGTTACTGCCTGACCGCTGAGATTCATATAAGTACCGGGTTTCATGAGCAGGACACGTTTTCCCTCTATATTTACGGTGGCGCACAGAGATTTATACTTGATGCGGTCAACATTTACGTCATATTTTTCCGAAAGTGCATCTATTGCCATAAAGCCGGCGTTGTGCCGTGTATTTTCATACTTTCTGTCAGGATTCCCCAATCCCGCTATAATATACTCTGCCGCACCGAGCGGCTCTTTCCTTTTAAAAAACATGGTTGTCACCCCTTGAGGAACATTCATTTATCAGCGGCTGGCAATTAGCAATCAACTGCTAACGGCCAGCCGCTGTACTGTGTTAAAAACTGATGCGATATCAGATGCAGATGCGTAAGACGAAATAACCGCCCAGAGCGTAGAGAATGATGAACGAGGAGAGGAGCGAGGAGAAAATACGGGCGGCAATTTTTTTGACGGATAACAGATGCTGCAAAAGAAAGCCGTAGGAGAATGCGCCGATAACGATCAGCGGCACAGCATAGCGGACGTTCATGGTGCAGACGTGCGGGAAGTCAAAACAGAACACATAGTACAGTCCCAGAAAAGTAAAATACGTCAGACCGACAAAGCCCTTCTGTACATAGCTCGGACGGTGTACCTTTTTGATGAACATGAAAATCATTGCGCCGAATGCAATCAGTCCAAGACATACCGCTGTAAAAAACAGGAAATGGCTGAATCCCTGCAGTTTCGGGAAATTGCGGACGGCGATTCCCTCGTCAAACATAGAAGTTTTGAAGAAGGCAACAAGGGGATTATATTCGTTATAGCTGCCGCCGTACATTTTGAACTGCGGAGCAACGTCTGCGTACTGTCCGAAACTGAAATCGAACATTCTCTGCCAGAACGGTACATTGCCGACATACTGTGAGGACGTTTCCGAAAGTCTTTGCACATAGGTAAAGGGAACCTGCCAGCGCAGGAAATTCCTGACAGACCAGAAAAGGCCAAGCGGCGCACAGATGCAGATGAACACAGAGAACTGCACGAGGTACTTTTTGAAGTCTTTCAGGTTTTTGAAGAATACATAGAGAAATACAAACGCCACAGCAGGGGCTATCATCCAGACGGACAGCTTTGTCATCATGCCCAGACCGATGCACAGGGCAACAGCGATAATTCTTCCTATGCTGCGGGAACGTGCCCAGTATAGTGTATTCAGCATTGCACCCAATATAAAGGTGATGGAGAGAATATCGTTGTTGATGCTGCCCGACATAATATAGAAGGTAGGACAGAAGGCAATAATCGCAGTAGCAGCGATCAGACCGCCCCCGTAAAGTCCCAGACGGCGGAAGATCCTGTATGACAGAATCATACATACTGTTGAATAGAACAGTGTCAGGATCTGAATGTTTTCATAGGCCTCCGCATAGCCGACACCGATCAGCACCTGTATGCGCATCCAGATGGCTGCAATGATATGATGCAGGGGCGGGTGATAGAACTGGTCGCGCATCCGTACATCCATATCGGGAAGATGACCGTTAGCATATAAATACTGGATATAGCCTGCATGACCTTCACCGCTGCCCAGCGCGTGTACGTCGTGCTGTATCCAGCCTGTACTCATTCTCAGAATATAGGCTGTCCGTATAATGAAGCCTGCCGCCAGAATCAGCAAAAGAACATTCCGTGTTGTCAGCTTATTCGCACCCAGCAGATACAAAAATATGCCGACACACGCCGCAAGACCGCCGTTCAGCACGATAAGTGTGTAGGACTGTCTGACAAACACAGTGTAAACGAACACAGCGGCTGCCAGAACGGCACAGGCACCAATACTGACAGCGGTTCGCAGTCCCTGATCGCCTTCATAGATGCTTTTGGAGTAAATGGCTGCTGCCATGCCGACAACGGCGATACATACAGCAATGCTTAGGGCGTTTAAAGGTGACACATCTCCCGTTGTCATTATCATTGTGAGCAGACAGAGCATGACTGCACAGACAATCGGATGCCTGTAAACCTGCTTGAAAAAGTCTGAACACACGGAAACGAGGTCCCCTGTGCCGTTAACAGTAAAATGTTTCATCATGATATTTCCTCAACGTCAGTTATTTTCTTTTGTTTCGTGGTATTCCTTTTCTGTGTTGACATTCCAGATATCATGTTTATCTGTCTTGCCTTCCTTGATTGCCTGTGCCGCACGGATGGCTGTCAGCATGGAATGGTCCATATTATTGTAGCGGTGCTGACCGTTTCTTCCTACGCAGTAAAGATTCTCGTAGCTGTCGAGGAATTTTACAAGCTGATCCATGTAGGCATAGGTGTCAAAATAAGCGGGATAAGCCTTCCTGATGCGTTCACGGTGGCTGTCCAGTACCTCATCAGCCTTGATAACGCCCATGCTTTCCAGCTCCTTTGTGGCGAGAGCAATACATTCTTTGTCTGTCATGTTCCAGAAATCGTCACCTTCGGCGCAGAAATACTCCAGACCGATCCACACGGTATGCTCAGGGTCTTTGACCATATAGGGCGACCAGTTGTTGAAAATCTGAATACGTCCGAGTTTGACATTGGTTTCCTGTACATAGATCCAGCAGTCGGGCACGATATCGCCCAGTGTCT
>CADCQO010000118.1 GCA_902803585.1 uncultured Ruminococcus sp. | reverse complement strand
TGCTTCTTCCCTGTCCGCCAGCGTCTTGCGGTAAGCACGGTAAGCCAGAACAAGCGGTTCTATTGCCCTGTATTCCTTCATGGTTTCTGTATAGCGTTCGGGTGAAGCCGTTACAGTCGGGTCACACAGTCTTTCCGACAGCTCCTCGTACTTCCTCTCAATGCCTTCTACCTTTTCAAACATAAAATCCCCCCTGATATTTCTCTCTGTCACTCCCCGACAGAAGAAATCACCTTTCTGATATTCTTTTCTGCTTTCACACGGGGCAGCATAACCTCATGCCCGCAGCCCATACAGCGGATTTTAAAGTCGATCCCGACCCGCAGCACTGCAAACTGTTTGCTTTCCTTCTTCCCGCATGGATGCGCTTTTTTCATTTCCAGAATATCACCGACTCTGATATCCACAAGCAAAGCCTCCTTTGTTGTTACCGCTGTCTGTTTCTCGTCAGAAGCACCACAATCACCGGCACAATCACGCCTACCGCTGCTGTTGCGGCTATGACAATCAACAATACTGTCATACCTGCGCCCGATGATGCCGGAGAAGATGCCGCAAACGACGTTTTTTTCGCTTCCGGCACAGAGGACGGAGCATCCGTACTGGCACCTGATGCAGAAGAAACAACCGCCGAACTGCTGTCCTGTGCAGGAACAGGCTGACTGCTTTCCTTCATGTCAGCAGAGCTTTCAGGTGCTTCACCATAATACGCATTCATGGCGCGGCTCATTGCTGACAGGTCATAGAAACCGCTGTAATCCTTATTGCCGTAAGCGTCTTTTGTTACTAACGAAATATCGGCGGGAATACCGTCATCAACGGAATCTGTGACGTTGCTCGCGAAACGCAAATAGGACGACAGGCGATAGCATAAGCCGTCCGATGTAGCTTTCATCAGTACCGCACACGCACCGCCGCCCGACCGTTCTCCCAGCACAGGACAGCCGCCCTCCTTCATCATCGCTGTGAACATATTCGCACAGGAAAAGGAATAGCCGGAAGCCAGCACTCCGAAATGCAGATCACCATAGCTGACCTCTGTATCCCTGCTGTCAACTGTACCGTCCAGATTACGGTCTGTTGCCATTGTCTGTGTCAGTGTCTGGTCACCGAGCATATTGTAAAAATGGCAGTCGAACTTGTTTCTCACCAGTCCGACAATAATATTCAGGGCAATCGTATCGCCGCCCCCGTTGGTAGAAATATCGAATATCACATTCCTGATAGCAGGGTCTTTCTTTGCCCGCTCCAGACACGCATGCAGATACCCTACCGTATCATTGGGCATCACGCCGGTTTCATGGTTCACATAGGCTCTCCAGGCACTGTAATTCACGATAAAATCATCAAAGGTAATCAGAACTGTGTCACCCTTTGCATGATAATTGCCTGAGCCAAGCGAATCGAAACGCAGGTTTTTCAGTGTTTTGCGGGTTTCTATCATATCACGGTTTTTTTGTATATAGTAGCCGTCCCCTTCGTTGTTATACAGGCTGTACGCCGAAAAATCACGGGAAATTGCTGAAGAATACCGGCTGTAATTGAATATATCGTTCAGAACAATGCCCGTATGACCGCCATCGGCCAGCAGTATGCTGAACAGGCGGTAAAGCCCTGCGATATATTCCGAAGGCTTTTCAGACAAAAGCAGCTGTCTGGCTTCCGGGTCAAAGGCAGTGATTGCCGCATCTGCACCGTTCTGCCGCATCGCATCAGCAAAATCGTTGTGTGTGCAGGGATAGCCATAAAAATGATCCAAGACAAAACAAAGTTCACGATAGCTGAATGTCACCATGTCAGCGGGACGGCTCGCTTCCAGTATCCATGGAAGGTGATCCGGATTTTCTTTACGCGCCTCACCGCCGTTAAGGTCATCGTAGAACGCTTCAAAATAAATGTTTCCGTTAATGTAGTAAGCAGTCAGAACATCGGTATTGCTGAACAGATCGCTCACAGAGGCAAAGGGAAAGTACAGCACACCATTTTCTTCCCGCAGGTCAATGCCGTACTGACCGAACTGCAATGTTATGGAAGAAGGTGCTTTGTCATACTGCACATCTTCAATTTTCACCATCTGATCAGGGCCGTTCACCACCACTCCTTTTCCCTTGATTTTATAAGCAGGAGTAGCGATAAAATCCGCCAGATCAGAAGAGGTCAGCGTGTCTTTTTCTGCATCAGCCGCCGCTTTTGCACCAAAATCTGTGTCTTCATAGGTGTAAACAGTGCCGTTCTTTGTGACCTTCATATGCCCGTCCATAAAGGTCGTATAGAAAACCTCCAGCGGAATATACGGGATATCCGGTAAATCGCTGAAAAAAGTACACTCTAATGTTTCCCGTTCAGAAAGACTTTTTCGGTAAACAGGGATTTGTCTTTTGGAAGAAATCACTTCCGAAGGTTCCGCCCGTACGGGAAATGACAGGGGCAGAACTGCCGATAACGCCACTATTCCCGCACAAAGGATACTCATTCCCTTTTTCCAACACCTCATATCAACGCCGTTACTGAAAACTTATAAAAAGTTATAAAAACAACTTTTATGTTTCATTCCTTGTTCATCGTGTCCATTTTCGATGGTCCGTCT
>CADCQO010000117.1 GCA_902803585.1 uncultured Ruminococcus sp. | reverse complement strand
TCTACGGAATACTGACCTTTACGGAGTGCCGGAACCGCCATACGGATACGGTTCAGACGCATGAGGTGCTGAGAAAGAGGAGCATCGAGGGTTTCCTTCGCCTTACCGGTAGCATTGAATACGGTGAAGTCTGTAGCCTGAATCGTACCTTCAATGTTATCACCGAAGTAAGCACGTCCTGTTTCACTCAAGGGGCATTCCGGACCCTTGTCAATGACCTTGCCGGCCTGGAACTGAATTTCTGTACCGTAGTAAATGCAGGGAATACCGCGGAAGGTAAAGATCAGGGAAAGATCCTCTGCCCATGTTTCTGCACTGAAATTCGGAATGATTGTCTGGATATTGTTCGGGGAATAGTCGTGTGAGTTGACATAGGTAACATTCCATGTGGAATCGTTGAAATACGGATCCTCAGCCTTTGCCATGCCGAAGGCCGCACCAGCGGAGTCAAACTGCCAGTGCATCTGGAAGTCGATGGAATCCAGACCGGAGCGCTGTGAATAGTCCGGTGCATGGTAATCGTTGCCGTTGAGGAACGCATTCGTACTGGTCGGCTGGTTGCTGGTACTGCTGTGAGCGTTGTAATGCTCTTCGGTCAGAGCAATGTTGGTATCAGGATCACTGGTCCATTTATTCAGCCAGCTGTCACTGTCGGCCCAGGTATAGAAACAAGTAGAAATTGGCGGCTGGTCACGGTACCATGTGCTTTCACCCTTAGTGCAAACCTCACCAAACATATAGAAATCTTCATAGCCGGAGCCGCTGTGTACCTTTCTGTACTCTTCACGGAGAGCAGGAACGAAGGTCTTGTTCAGGGTCAGACGGGACAAATGCTTAACGGTATCCACACGGAAAGCGTCAACGCCCATGTCGATAAATTTCTTGTAGCAATCAATCAGATAGTTGTAAACCTTCGGGTTTTCTGTGTTCAGGTCGAAACAGTCGCTGTGCAGGGTCGTGATCTGCACGTTGTAGTTATCCCAGTCACCGCCGCCGGCATAAGCGAAATGATGGTAAATCTGATCGGGATCCATTGCCTTACCAGCAGGCATCGGCATATCGCTTCGGCCATTAGGCGACCAGACATCAATTTCGATCGGACAAAGGTTCTTTTCACCCCAGTTACAGGAGTGGTTAAATACAACGTCCTGAATAACCTTCATGCCCTTTGAATGGCAGGCATCAATCAGGTCCTGATAGGTAATGCCGTTGGATTCATAACGGGTATCAACAGCAGTGAAATCGTAGGCATGATAGCCATGATAATCATAGCTGGATCTGTTCTGTACAACAGGAGTAATCCAGATAGCGGTAAAGCCAAGAGCCTTGATATAGTCCAGCTTGTCGATCAGACCCTTGAAGTCACCTCTCCATGCAGGGTCACTATCGGGATTCTTTGCTTTGGTATCATCGACACAATGTTCATTGTTGCTGGGATCACCGTCATAGAATCTGGTAGTAATAAGAAAGTAGATGGTTTCATCACGGAAGTCTGAACGGGAGTTGGCATAGAGCACGCCTCTGCTTTCATTGCTGAGAGTATCAGATGCCGCCTGTGCTGTGGTATTGCCCAACAGCGGCAAAGAACTCGCGCAAGTCAATGCCGTCAAAGCACTGAGTGACCATGCTGTTGCTTTTTTGATAGCTTTTTTCATTTTTGCTGAGAAAACGCTCATGTAGCAATCAATCCTTTCTGTTTGTTAAATTTGTTGTCCGAACGAATGGAAACGGTTTACTGTCTTCCCCTCTTTACAGCAGCCACGACATACTGCTCCGCCGAAGTTCCGAAAGTCACAATGCTCTGTCTAAATTGTATATCACCTATGTATTTTTGTAAAGTTGTCAACTTGTTCATAAATTCATAACAATTTATTAAAAAAAATTAACATTTGTTTATCCTCAACAGTATTCGGCAATTGTGAATAGTCATTTTGCCGAAGCACAAAACAGATTTTGTATATTGTGTATAATTCAGTACCATAAATTTCATTACTTCATACAACAGATACTTTTTTTATGCACAAATCTTCCATAAACTAACACATTCAGCAACAAATTGTCGTTTCATGCACACAAAAAAGCAGCAGTCTGTACAACCGCTGCCATAAGTAAAATTTTATCCTGTTGTAGAGGGGTGTCCGTTATTTTCTGCTGGTTCGGAAGTCTGGAAACTGATGCCAACACCGTTTACTTCTACTCCCTCATCAGCACGGATCATGACATATTTCTTGCCGTCAATAATTCGTGTTTCCAGAAGATGACTCTTTTCAGGGCTGACATGAATCGTAACATCAGGTGTTTTGACTTCAAAGCGTTTTCTGTCGATAATATTCAGCGGGCTGATTTCAGTTGTCTTGCCAAAAGTGCTGTCATACCGTTCATCAAATGAAGAAATATTTTCTTCTGAAGCACCGCAGTCTTCCAGCATTCTTCTGACATCTGTCTTGCCGATGATGAGCGGTTCTTCCTGTCCGCTGTTCTTGTGCTCGTCAATCATTTCACTGATATGCTCATGCACCGACTGTACAAAAGCGTAACTGCATTCTTTGTCAGCTGTTTCTGCAATCAATGTACGGAAGTTTTCCTTCTGCTCCTCGGCGGGCATCGGATACTCTGTACAGAACAAAGCCTCTGCCACGTCCTTATAGTCATTGGCAGCACTCTTTGTATAGAACAGTGCGTTGTAAATATTGGTTGCCCGATCATCAAAAGACGGGAACATAAAACCGATTTCAGGGGCTGCAATTGCCATATCTGCTCCGACGTTGCGGAAACTGGCATCAGACGCAAAGAAGCCGATACCGGTCTTTGTAGGTTTCACCGGACAAACACTGCAAAGCACATAGCGGAAAACTTCGTCTGAGTCATCAGGCATTTCCTCATCATTTTTAGAACGGTTCGGCACATCGTATTTATCACAGCCCAGAATAATAAGGTAACATTCATCTGTGGGAAAAGAGCTGATGATTTTATCGTATAACTCGTGCAGTGCCTCTTCGTCCTCCAGTTCGGAATCACGCAGACGCATAAAAAGACGATGCTCGTCACTGCTGCTGACCTGTTCCGTTGAAAAAGCGATATCCACCAGATTTTTTCCCATACGTCCGGACAGAGTCTTTTTCAGCAGTTTGAACAGATTTTCGCTTTCTTCAAGCGGCAGCAGACCGACGGTCTGGGAAAACTCCGTAGCGATGGTCTTATTTCCGCCGACATAGCAGCCTTTCAGCTTCATGATATTGTTTTTATCGTGGTTGATTCTTCGTTTGATTTCCGAAATTTCCTTTTCTGTCATGCAAAATCTCTCCTTCTTGCAATAATATTTCATTTCTGCGGAAGTCTATTATAGCAGATTTTTTCAGATTTTACAATTACAATCTTGCAAAGAATTTTCTTTAGTGATACTATCATTCTGAAGGACTATAAAAAACTTTCATGCGGAGGTAATGAAGATGAAATTAGCAGTTCCCTATGATACAATGAGCGGGAAGGTCTTTCGGATACTGGAAAAAACACCTGTTCTGAAACTATATACCATCGAAAACGGAGAAATCGACTCTTCTGAACTGATCGGCACCATGGCAGAATGTACAGAGGATATTGTCGGCCTGATGCAGATGATGGAAGCAGACGGACTTTTGTGCGGTGATATCGAGGAAAGCACCCGCCGCTTGCTCCACGAGGAAGGACTGCTTTTTTACAGCGGTTTTTATGAAGACGCTGACGAAGCTGTTCAGGACTTTCTGGACGGTCTGGTGGTGTTCGGCCCTGACGATTGATTTTTACAAAAACTATTGACGATATAGCCGCTTTTTTGATATAATGACAGAAACGCTCGTAAGCAGGAGGAATCGCACCATGAAACACGATAACAGCACCGAAAAGACAATAGAAGATTATCTTGAAGCCATGCTCATGATAAAGGAAACAAAGGGATTTGTTCGTTCTATTGATGTAGCAATACAGCTGGGTGTCACAAAACCCAGCGTAACCTATACTACCAAACGTCTCAGAGAACGCGGCTATATTACAATGAATGAGGATAATCTGATTTCCTTTACCGAAACAGGTTTGGAAATTGCCCGCAAAACCTATCATCGTCATAAAATGCTGAGCACCTTTTTCATGCAGCTCGGTGTGGACGAGGAAACGGCAAAAAAAGATGCCTGCAAGGTAGAACATGATCTCAGCCAACAGACGTTTGAGGCGCTTTGCCGTCATGTAGAAAAATATACAAGCGGTGAGCTGTGATAGATTCTGATACACAAAAATACTCCCCTGTGCGGTCGCATTGCACTGCACAGGGGAACTTTTTTCATGGTGTGATTATGTGAAATTACTTTGCGCGGGCTGCAATGATCTGTACCATTTCTCCGACATTCTTCATCGAGGAAACCTCGCCCATCTTGAATTTCATCTTGAATTCACGCTCAACCGCATTGATGAGGGTAATGTGTTCCAGACTGTCCCAGTCATCAATATCATCTGCTGTGGTCTTGGGGTTTACCGTAATTGTATCATCGTCAAAAACATCACGGAACACCTTATTCAGTCTTGCATAAATTGTCTTGGTATCCATTGTCTTTCTCTCCTTTGTGTTATAATAACATCTACCATTCTACCCAAAAAGCGCCCGATTATTTTTCTTTCAAAGAAATTTGCGAGAATTATTTCAGCGCTGTATTGTCCTCTACCTTGATAACATGGTTGCGGTTCTCATAACCATCTGTTGAAAGCTCCCAGACAGTATTACCCGCTTCGTCCTCGCTGATTTTCGTAAAGCCAAAAAATTTGTACAATTCACGCACCATGTTATTTTTGGCGGTGGGATAGTAGTAGCCTCTGATTGTGCTGATACCCTGTTCACGGCAGCGTTCTACCAATCTGTCCAGCATTGCCAGCTCCATGTCTCTTTTCAGCACACGGCAGCTCATCAGCCATAATTCCATGTTCAGCACAGCACCGTCTTTTTTACCGATAACAACGGACACGACACCGTTATCGCCAAATTTATCCACCAGTTTCCCGTAAAGACGGATATACTCGCTGCTGTGATAAACCTCTTCCATTTCGGTAGGCGTATAACGCTTGGTAGTTACGTTAAACTGGTTGCTCTTGTTGGAAAGCTGTGTGATGCGCTGTAAATAAACCGGCATAAAATCATCTATGACAGCTGTCATTTCCAGACTTTTCAGATATTCCTGATAATCCGCAAAAGTCGCCTGCTGTGCGGCTCTCTGCGCATTTGCTTTATACATTTCGTTGCGCTTGAGATCGTCCTCGTTGAAGGTTGTTACTTCAAAATAACCGTTCCGGTCCAAAGTCATAATATAATTTTCTACACCGTCCATCTCCGGCGCACTGACTCCGCTGACCTGTACGCTGACAATCGCTCTCTCAGCAGGGTTATCGTCTACAAAAACAATGGAATCGGGCAGAATATTCAATTCTGATGCAATCTCGACAATATTGCGGTCCTTATTCTCCCAGTTTGCCTTGATAATGATAAAGTCCTCCGGCTTGAGTACACCTTCGGGGTGATTCAGACCTGCAATGGCATTTTCATGGTCATTTTTAGAGCATACTGTCAGAATGATACCCAAATCCTTGAGCGACTTGATATAACTCTGGAACTCATAATAGGACTGTGACTCGCCTGTTTCCTGACCGATACGGATACCCTCTACTCCATCATCACCGACAACACCGCCCCACAGGGTATTATCAAGATCCAGCGCAAGAGCCTTTTTGTTCTTGCCGAATACCGACTTGATGATATGGGAAAGATTGAAGGAGAAAGAGGGAATCGCATCAACACACATCGCATACTTGTACATATTCCAGTAGAAGGGGTCGCTCCACTCTTTCAGGCCATAACAGGCAGAAACATAGTTGATATCATTGATATAGAAGCCTTCTGTTTTGTCGGCATACTCATAGAATTTTTCATTCAGACGGGTCAGGAAGTTCAGCCTTCCACGATAATCGCTGCAATCCTTGTTGCCCATCAGACGATAAAAAGGCATCTCAAAGTTATTCTGGATAATGGGGCAGTGATAGGTTTCCGCAATCTTTGTCCACATCTGTTCAAATTTCTCATATTCTGCTGTCAGCAGTTCTTCGACAGTCTGCTTGTCATCTTTTACGGTAGGATAGTGGCTGATATTGCGGTTAGTGGTGTGAATAAAAACGATATCCGGCTGAAAATGCAGCAGTTCCTCACTGGGGAACATCGCATCCTGCCAGTACTGGGCATACTCTGACTGATAAAATTCTGCTTCGATACCCTGATGCAGTAAGAACAATTCCAGATATACCACAATATCGTTGGTAGTTGAACCGCCGAAAACAGCGATTTTCTTTTTCAGACGCTTGCTGCCGTCTGCCAGTAATGCTCTTTTGAGCGACTTTCTTTTTTTGATGATGTATTCCGCATCAAACGGATATTCCAGTTCTTTCACAAAACTTTCTCCTTTTAATGTTGGCAGAGCGAAAATGCTGTGCCAAGTGTAATGTTTCAGCTTTGCTGACGGTCATAAGTGTCGATGATCGGTTCATCGGGGGACTGGGTGAGAAGTGCCGGCAAACCATAGGAGTTATCACCGAAAGCAGAGAATGTACACATCGTAAAGAGTACATCGGTAATGTTGAGGTCGTTAATGAATCTGATGAGGTTGAGATTGAAATAGCGCATATCTACAATGTAAATTTCCTCAAAAGAGTTCATCAGATAACCCGGTTCGGCGTTGCCGTAACTGTCCTTGATAACCACCAGTTTCTTACCGTTCTTGACATTGGTGCGGATCTTGACAATCTGCTCATCACCGCCGAAGAAAGTCAGGTAAGCATTGGACTGAGGGTCTCCCACTTCCTTGAAGTAAGTGCCGGTGTAATCGAAATTGAAAGAAGTATCGTAAAAATCAGTATGACACTTCTCATAATTATCGGGAACATAGTAAATAAAATCTTCAGGATCGTTCTTGATATTGATGTCACCGCCTGAGAAAGCGTACATCGTACCGACAAAGCCACTAATCGTAACAGGCTTGAATGTGCTGAGTTCCTTGAAGTCCACACCTGCCGCCTTTGCAAAAGCCTGTGACGCATAATAAGCGCCCAACGGCATCCAATGGTGGTCGGTGCGGCAGTAAATCGGTTCAGCTGTATGCTGTGAAAGGACAGACAAAGCATCCACCTTTATGATACCATCTGTCAGACGGCTGTTCACATCGTCAAAATAATCCTTCTGATTGGTGGAATATTCCGCATAGTTAGCGGGCAGATAGTATTCGCAGGACAGCGGAATGATCATGGAATAGATATTGACATCACTTCCCACACTGGAACGAAGGCTGTTCAGTGAATCCACATAGGCATTGCCTGAACCGCCGCCGAACAGTTCCATCGCACGGTAATGACCGTCCTGATTAACGACAACAACGCCGTTTTCAACAGAATAATCTGCGTCTTCGTCACGATAGTTACGGGAAGACGTTTCCTGTCCGGAGCTTTCCTGTTTGGAAGATTCCGGCTTGCTTTCCGCAGGTTTACTGCTCTCTTCTACCGGTGCTTTGCTTTCCTCAGGAGCAGAAGACTGTTTTTTCTGAGGCGTTTTCTTCGGTACTTTTTTGACATCACCGACAAAGTTCACGCTGTCATCGGTAGTAATGCCAAAGATTCCTTTGAAGCTGTTACCTGCATTCTTCAGGTCATCACGATACGGTGCTGTATCGGTAAACCATGTATTGATACCCGCTGTGAATTTTCCGCTGAAATAGTCTTCCATCGTGAAAGTCGGAAACTGTGCCAGACGGCGTTTTTCAATTAACGACTCCTCTGAACGAGGGAAAAACCACATGAAAATGACGATCAGCAAAAAGACCGGCACCATGATGAGCAGAGAAATCAAAGATGAAAACTGCCGGATTGTCGCACGTTTGTAGGAATTGTACTTTTTCTTGGGTGGCTCCGGTGCACTCTGAAACGGCTCATCACTTTTCGTTTTTTGATAATGGTCGTCTTTTGTGAGAAAGTCCGCCTGTTCTTCAGAAACCGTTTCTTCAACAGGATACTGCTCCTCTTCCGGCAGCTGATTGTTATGAAGATTTTCCATAGATATCCTCCTATCTCGTTTTTTCACGCATCAGAAACGGAAGTACAGGAACGGATTGTTGGTAGAGTCTACCAGAAGGATAGAAGACGTTACCAACAGATACAGGCAGCCTGCTGTGGCAAGCATCTTACCTGTTGTATACACTGTATTATTGCCCCACTCAAAGAAGAAATACTTGATTTTCTGGAGAATCGGCATGGAAACAAGAATCGCCGCAAGTACCAGAAAGATATTCTTGACACAGGCACTCCATGTGACGGCATCAGCAAAGGCGTTGCCGTGAGTGAACATACTGACACCGCTGATATTCATAAAGAAGTTGCCCAACTGGGTCATGTCTGAGAAGCAGAAAATACCGAAACCGACAACAATAATAAATTTGCTGTAAATATGTGCCAGCACCTTTGGCCACTTCTTCATACGCTTCTTGCCGATTTTGATTTCCAGCAGCAGGAACAGACCAAAGTACAAGCCCCAGAAAATATAGTTCCATGCCGCTCCATGCCACATACCTGTACAGAACCATACCAGAAACAGGTTCAGATACTTTCTTGTCTTGCCGAAAATCGGTACATAGAACAGATAATCACGGAAGAACGAACTGAGGGAAATATGCCATCTCTGCCAGAACTCGCTGATGGATTTACAGATAAACGGATACTTGAAGTTTTCATCAAAGTGGAAACCGAACATTCTGCCCAGTCCGATTGCCATGTCAGAATAACCGCTGAAGTCGAAATAAACGTAAAGCGAGTAGCAGATCACTACAAACCATGTACCGAGAAAAGACAGTGAAGAAATATCAGAATACTGGTTCGCATTGACATCTCCATAGAACTGCTTCACGATAGCATAGAGGTTATTGGCAATAATAACCTTCTTTGCAAGACCGACAATAAAGCGCATAGCACCTTCGCTGACATCTGCCACCGTTACCTTGCGTTTGTCGATTTCCTTTTCTACTACGCTGTAACGGACAATCGGTCCTGCGATAAGCTGCGGAAACAGCGATAAATACAGCAGAAACTTGTAAAAAGACTTCTGAGGCTTAACAGTATCCCACGAACAGTCGATAACGTAAGAAATTGCCTGAAACGTAAAGAAACTGATACCAATAGGCAGAGAAATCTGCGGAATGGGAATAGATACATGAAGCAGGCCGTTGAGATTTTCGACAAGGAAGCCGGTATACTTGAAAATAACCAGCAGCAGCAAGTCGAAAGCGATCGTACCGCCCAGCATCATCTTTCCCTTTTTGGTATCCTTATGCCGCCCTATCTGCCGGCCCATATACCAGTTGACGACAGCACTCAGCAGCAGCAGGATCACATAGCTCGGTTCTCCCCATGCGTAAAATACCAGCGAAAAAATAATCAATATAAAATTTTTCGTCTTGAGCTTTCTGCTGACAAAATAGCACAGCAGACACAGGGGAAGAAAACAGTAGAGAAAAAATAAATCTGCGAAAACCATTTGATTTCTCCCTTCTAACCTTTTTCTTTTATTTCTGCGAAACGTCCGCAAAACAAAACAGTATCTTCATTCTACCCCAACAAAAAACAGATATCAAGTGTTTTGACAACAATTTAATGTTTCAAATCTGTAACAATTATCATTTTTTCCGGAAGGTACGGTCTGTTTCCGCTGACGGACTCATGATTCTATCCCATTCAGTGCACAAAGGCTTTCGTATACGCGCTGACAGTTATTTTCGTCAAAATACGGATAAAATGCCTCTACACGGCTGATATACTTCGGGTCATTGCGGCAGTCATTTTCAATTTCCTTTATCAGAGCGCTGACGGTGCTTTCAAGATCGTAGCAGACGGGTCCAAAACCATTTTCTTCATAGCTGAAATAGCCCTCGGAATAGGAATGTCCCGCAAAGAACTCTTCCTTGTCAAACTGCGAATAGATGACCGGCTTTTTCAGATAGCCAAAGTCAAAGAATACGCTGGAAAAGTCGGTTACCAGCAAAGCACACTCTGCAAACTGTTTCTGATAATCGACATAACCCTTGTTGACCTGAAAAACATCGTTTTCTGTAAAGTCAACATACTGTTCGGTAAACAGCGGGTGCAGGCAGAACAGCCCTTCATAACCCTTTTTGCGCATACACTCCAGCAATCTGGGGTGGTTGATGAGGCTGTTATAAAATGCGAAGAAATCGCTTTCCTTGAACTTATCATAGTACACGCTGGTATCTGTGCGGGGATCCACACACTTGCTCAATGTTTTGCGCCATGTGGGAATAATCAGTACCCTTTTTTTAACATTCCTGCCCATTCTTGTCAGATTGTCAAATCTTGGGAAGCCTGTCAGCTTGACGACACTTTCATCATAGAAGTATTCACCCTGAAGGATAGAATCATACTCCGGTTTTCCTGCCGTTACAAAAATACTGATATTCTTGTTGAACTTGTTCAGCCAGCCGGAAATATCGTCCTTCGTGATGCCGTGCTGCAAAAATGCGAAGCGGTAATTGTACAGATCGGACATATACGCATAGTCACCGCCAAAAGGATTCAGAACATAGTCGCTTGCCTGTGAAGAAATGACCATTTTTGCAAAAAGCGTCAGCAGGCGGTACTTAACGCTGCCAAAATCCACCACCTTGCCGATCTTCTTCATTTTCTGATAATCTTCGCTGGTCTTTTGTATTACAAAATATGGTTTGATGCCTTTGGGCTTATGCTCACATATGTATTTGAAAAGATGCTCGCCGTTATCGCCTGCTTTGCCGGGGCGGTCAGATATCAGCCAGACATTCTTGTAAAACCGTTTCAGAAGCCGGTAAAGTATACGCCATTTGACAAGATAGCCCCGCTTTGATTTTTCGAGATAAGTACGGTAGTCGCTTTCATATCTGGCAACAAGTGCCTTGCTGAAGGGAGTGACCTTGATAACCTTATCCCTGATGCGAAGAATATAGCCGTCTGTTACCCAGTAGCCTGCATTTCCGCTCTTTGAGGGAATGTGTGCGAATTTTCCGGGCGTGACAAAGATTCTTGTGACAAATTCCTCGTGGAACTTGATGATAAACTCTATATTTGTTTCAATATCCTCTTTGATAGGCACCTCAAACGCCACACCTTTTCCATCATAAGCTTTCATGCCGAGAATATTGATGTCATATTTCTGTGCATAGAAGCGTTTCGGCTCATACAGCACACCGTCTACCCTTGCGTAAACTGCATATTCTCCCTGTTCTAACAGAAGATTATCTCTGCCCTCGATATGAAGCATACCGTCCCTGATGTACAAAAAGTCCGCCGTCAGAAGGTTTTTCTGGTCAAAAAGGTTGATAACACAAATATTATGGAACAGGAGTTTGCCGTGATCATACTCAAACTCTCTGGAGATATTGCGCCGGTACTTGATATTCATGGCATATATTTTCTGTCCTATACCCATGTTTTTCTGCATACATATGATACGATCAGAGATATTCACGAGAATTTTATTGATAAGCTCACGATAACGGTCAAGCTCTTCCTGTGAAAGGAAGCTGTCAAGCTGTTTGGCAATTCTCCAGCGAAGGTCATACATGATGGTGTACTGAATGAACTCCATGACTCTGTTGTGCTTTTTCATGGACTGTTCTATCAGGTCAAGATGAAAATACACCGGCGAGTCAAAATAGTAGCTCTCAGACTGCAGTTCATTCTGCAGAGCGGAGGATTCATTTTTTCTCTTACGATAACGGTGAACAGCGCCCTTGACAACACCCAGCTTACACTTTTCCAGCAAAATAGAGTTGACGAACTGTGCATCTTCACCGTATTTGAGATGTTCAGAAAAACGATGTTCCCCGATAGCCTCCGCCTTGATGAAAGCTCCGGTAACATCCATCTGGATCATCTCATAATTAGCAATAAGGTCTATCACTCTTGTAGACGAAAATTTATAGTCAAGATGATGGTAGCCGCTTGCCGCATCGAAAAATTTCTTTCTTGCACCTACAACGTCCACTTCATCATAGTGTTTTTGAAAGAAAGCATACACCCATTTGAAGGCGTTTTTTTCCCAGCAGTCGTCTGAATCCAGAAAATTGACATACTTACCCCTGATGTAGTTGATGCCGTTGTTTCTTGCAGCACTAACACCGGCATTTTCCTGCTTGACATAAGTGATATTGTCAGGATATCTGTCACGGTACTGCAGACAAATTTCTTCACTGTTGTCGGGACTGCCGTCATTGATGAGAATAATCTGTATATTTTCGAGTCCTATTGTCTGCCCGATGACAGAATCGAGTGTTTCGGCAAGGTACTGTTCTACATTATATACGGGAATAACCACCGAAAACAAAAACGGGTATTCTTCGTCTGTCGTTTCATTGACTTCCGTATTGTCCTTGATTTCCATAAAAATTCCTCCTACACTGCGGCAAACTCAAACGTCCTTTGGGTTTAAAGTTCAAAACTTGATTTCTCCGGCAGAAGCTTTTCAAACGCATCGATCACCTGTTGTTTCTGCAGCTCGAAATCTCTTGTACCGACCGTATCATTTACGCAGATAAGCTTGTATCTTCCTCCTGCAATAGACTGCAGCATTTCTTCAAAAATATTGTCCTTGATATGGAAACAATGCCCTATTTTTCCACTCCTCGGCACAGCAACACCTTCGCACAGCTGCCAGAACTTCATCAGCCACTGGTTACAGTTGGATTTGGTTCTGAACTTATCCCTGCAGGTCAGATCAAGCGTTTCTCCCTCCAGTTCCCAGACCTTTTCAAAAGTAGCCTTGAGAAAATTGGTAGGCAGATGATT
>CADCQO010000116.1 GCA_902803585.1 uncultured Ruminococcus sp. | reverse complement strand
CTTGACGATGTCCTCTACATCTACACCGCGGTAGTAGAGCTTTCCGTCACAGGAGCGTGTTTCGCCGTTTACTACCTTGCTGGAGCATATTTCAGAAATTTCCGTCAGTCCTGCCAGTACGCCTTTGCCGTTAATATCCCGCAGACCTCTTTTGACATCGTATCTTGCATAAAGGTCTTTTTCTATCTGGTTGTTGGTGCGGCACAGTTCGCTCAGTCCGACCAGTTCTGGTGTTACGTTGAATAAGTATTCCTTTGCCATTGTTATCATCTCCTGTATACGCTGATTGTTGTAAATGTACTGAAAAATAATGTTATCGTCAGCATTTTTTTGCTATTCTACTATTATACCATATTGACCGATTTTGTAAACAAAAAAGTTCAGTTTATTTTGTAAACTTTGTATGAAGATTCTTCGTAAAGTATGCCCTGATACAGGTTTCTTTCCCTGAGCGTCCTGCTGACGGCGTTCAGTACATGGCGTTTGTCACCGCTCCAGCGGGGTGCGATGAGGTGCTGACGGTCACCGTCACCTGTCAGGCGGTGAATGACCATGTGCGGCGGAAGAATCGAAAGAATGTCTGTTACCGCTGTGATGTACGCTTCCTCTGTCATTGTCTGAAAAGCTCCGGCGCGGTACATGGAAGCAAGGGGCGTATCTTCGAGAACATGGAGAAGCTGGAGCTTGATGCCGTCCGCACCGCTTTCCCCGACATAGCCCGCTGTCTGGAGCATTTGTTCATGTGTTTCAAAGGGCAGTCCGAGAATGGTGTGTACGATGACGTTCACGCCTGCCTGCTTCAGGTTGCTGACAGCCGTATCAAAGCAGGAAAGCGGATAGTGCCGGTGAATGAGTTCAGCGGTGGCGGGGTGTATTGTCTGGAGTCCCAGTTCCACCCAGACCGGTTTGATGCGGCTGAGCTGTCCGAGCAGAACCAGCTTTTCTTTTTCCAGACAGTCCGGACGGGTAGCAATGGACAGAACGGCGATATCGTCCCGCTGAATGACGGGCAGGAACAGCTTCCGAAGCACCTCAGCGGGGGCGTAAGTGTTGGTGAATGCCTGAAAATAGGCAATGTAGCGGTTTCCGGTGAATTTCCGGCTGACCGCCTGCTTTGCCTGTGTGATCTGTTCGTCCGCTGAAAGATGCCTGTCGGCGGCGAAATCGCCCGAACCGCCCCTGCTGCAGAAAATACAGCCGCCGTATGACAGCGTACCGTCACGGTTGGGGCAGGTCATGCCGCCGTCAAGAGAAAGTTTATACAGCTTTTCGTGAAAGGTTTCCTTGAGATAGCTGTCAAGGGAATAGTACCTTCTGCCGTTCCAGTGAGGGGGAAGTTTCTGATGTTCCATCGTCTGCACCTCGTACAAAAAGGAAGGAGGAAACGATACTGTTCCCTCCTTGCCGGATACATTCTATTAACAGGAATGACCTGTGCGCCTGCGGTCAGAAATTATTCTTCGGGGGCAAAGTTTTCTTTTCCCACGCCGCAGAGAGGGCAGGTCCAGTCTTCGGGGATATCCTCGAAAGCAGTACCCTCTGCAATACCGTTATCAGGGTCGCCGTTGTAGGGGTCGTACACATAACCGCAAATTCCGCATACATACTTTTTCATTGTCAGCACCTCCGCTCTTTTGAAAATTGAGTTCCGGTCAATTATACCATAAATTTTTCCGACTGTCAAACAAATTGAGAACGGAAAGCGGGCAGGTTTTCAGGCGGCGGGACGAATGCGGAAAGCAATAACGGTAATGTCGTCGTCATGACCGTCCGTGCGGCGGGCGGTGGCTTCATCGTTGATAAGGTGCGCCAGATCCTGCATACTCTTATCCTCCCACTGCATCATGATCCGCTCGATCCATTCTTCACCGCATACGACAGCACCGTCCGACACCATGACAACAATATCATCTGGGGCGAGGGTATCCTCCGTGCAGGTGAATTCTACATCTGTCAGAATGCCGATAGGAAGGGACGGCGTTTCCACACGGTACATATCGCCGTTTTTGCGGATAAAGGAGAGTGCCGCGCCTGCCTTGCGGAAGATGGTCTGCCCTGTATACAGGTCGACAGAAACGGTGTCCAGCGTTGCCAGTGACTCATCTTCCGATTTTACCAGAAGGGCGGAGTTGACCACCTTCAGCGAACAGTCAAAGCCCAGCCCCGCCTTGATGAGCTTGGAGAAGATACTGACCGCCATACCGCCGTCCACTGCCGCCCGTCCGCCCGTACCCATACCATCGCTGAGCAGTGCCGTCATGCGTCCCGCGCCGTCATTGAAATACCGGAAATGGTCGCCGCTGAGCAGACCGCTCCCGCAGATGTGCTGACTGGTGGCAATTTCCACATCAAGAACCGGACGTTCACTCAGCAGGATTCTGCACCGTCCGAATGCCGCCGTAATGTTCGGCGTGTCGAAGTGCCGCCCGCACAGCTTGGAGATTTCATTCGTAATCAGCGGACGCTTGAGTTTCTTTCTGTCCTCGTCATAAATTTCCGCCTCTACCGTCATGCGTCCGAGATGGTCGACACGGCAGCTTACATCAATCGGTATCAGTCCGAGATCTTTGCATTTCATCATGATGTTTTCTGCCATTTCCGCGTCAAAGAATTCATAGCTTTCGTACTCGTCCGCCATTTCGCCCAGAATATCCCCCAGTCCGCAGAACTGCCCCGCTACGACTGCCCGCACTTCATCGATGCGTTTTGCCGCCGCCTCCGATGCCAGATAATTCTGGTAGCACCGGTTGACGGCATGGCTCATTTCCGTGCACCGGCAGCATTTGCGCTGGAAATCCTCTCCGAAATCCTCCGGTTCAATATGGCTGTTTTTCGCCAGCTTTTCGTTCAGCGACTGGAAATATTCTATCGAAACGCCGTCACGGTGTTCCCAGCAAAAAACCCGCAGTCCGCAGTGATGACACGCCTGTTCAACGGCTTTTCTGTAAACGTCCTCCAATGTCGGCGTGACGATATGGGTGAGTTTCTGTGCGACTTCCTCCACGTCTGCGGAAACGTCCGACAGGGCTTTTGAAGCGAAATCCAGCCGCATGATAATAGACCGCCGCAGACCTTCGCTGTGTTCGTCCTTTTTTCCTGTGAAAAAGACAGCGGAAAGGAAATTTCCCGTGTTTTTCGGCAGCAGCAGAAAGATCACTGAAGCGGCTGTGCCTTCATAGAGCAGTACGACAACCTGTGTAAGCTGTCCGGACTGGAGAGCGATAATACAGCTTCCGAGAATGAAAACAGCGGAGGAAACAATGCGTCCGGTATGAGAAAACATTCCTGCAAGCAGTCCGCCGAAAGCGTAAGCGGCATTGATGAAGAAAAAATTCTCCGAGCCGAAGCTCAGAACAACACCGGCGGCAATGCCGGCAATGGCACCGCCTGCCGCAGAACCGTAGCGGGCGGCAAGCAGAATGCAGAAAACGGCGGCGATATGCCCGATGGAAACAGGGCCTGCCATGATTCCCGACAGTGCGAGCAGAGCGATACAGCCGCTGAAGCACAGACAGGCGGTTTCGGGTACGGTAAGCATACCAAGACTTTTTGTACCCTGAAGGATCACATTGGTGCGGGAAAAGAAATAGGCAGCCCCCGCACCGAGCAGGGATTCGATGAGATACGCCGTCATCTTGTCACCCCGAAAACCGCTCACACTCATGGCGGCGAGTCCTGTGGCGAGAGTCGGCACAAAGCAGACAGCGGCGGCATAAAGCGAGAAGCGGTTCAGGCGTTTCAGGTCGTTGAGTGTCCACCGGATAGCGGCGGCCGCAAGCATGGCGGCAATGTAGCGGAAGGGATTGCCCCGCCCCGAAAAGACGATGTAACCGATTGTTGAACCGATGAAGGAAGAGAATACGCCGCTGAACGGTACGGCGGCAGTAACCGAAATGCCGAAAGGCGTGTAGGTGTCGAAGAGGGAACCGCCTGCGGCGATAAATCCGATACCGAAGCAGGCAGTCTGTGCAAACAGCTTTTTTCCTGCGGCCTTTTGCAGTATGCGGTGAACAGAGATTTTTGCGGCAAGCTCACTGACTTTCAAATCAACCACCCCGTCAAAAAATATTGTCCGTCCCACTTCATCAGACGGCTTGTTCCTTTTATCATACCACACGTTTTCCGGCCTGCTTGTCAGAAAATGGGACATTGAAAGCGGAAAATTGTGACAGCGGACAGAAACCGCCTGCGGTGCGGCAGTCTTGCAAGCGGGGGAGGAATATGCTAAAATCAGGGTATTGTAAGGAGGAATAATGATGATAGAAAACAGACACTATACGACACTTCTGATGGATATTGATGATACGATTTTTGATTTCCCGAAATGCGAATATCAGGCTTTGCGGGAGGCGCTGACGGCCCACGGGCTTGCGTTCACTGATGAGATCTGTGAAACTTTCAGTGCAGTCAATGCCGCCCTGTGGAAAAAGTTTGAAATGAATCAGATTACCCGTTCCGAACTGAGGGTGAGGCGTTTTCAGCAGCTGATTGAACAGTGCTTTGAAGGCTATGACAATGCGGTGAGTCTGGCAAATCAGTATGTTGCCTGTCTGGGAGAACAGGTTATCTACATTGACGGCGCAGAGGAAGCTGTGAGGCGTCTGCACGGGGTCTACGCTGTCTATGTGATTACCAACGGGCTGAAAACCGTTCAGCGGAGACGGCTCGAAAAGTCCGGACTGAAAGACCTGACAGACGGCGTGTTCATTTCCGATGAAATGGGCGTACAGAAGCCGATGAAGGCGTTTTTTGACAGGGTACTGTCAGAGATTGCCGAAAAAGACCCTTCACGCATTTTAGTGGTGGGCGATTCGCTGACCTCTGATATGCAGGGCGGACGAAATGCCGGACTGGATACCTGTCTGTACGACCCGAAACATAAAGTATCTCTGCCGCACCCGCTGTGTGACTTCCGCATTGAACGGCTCGCAGAGCTTCTGGCGTTTCAGTGAGAAAGGAGGGACGCTATGCCCGTTTTTCAGGTAGAAGAAGCACTGGACGGCATCACCGTACAGCATTTTCTGCGCCGTCACTGTCAGGTGTCAGCCCGTTTGCTGGCAAAGCTGAAGCGCACCGAAAACGGTATGACGGTGAACGGCTGTCCTGTCAGAAGCATTGACATTCTGCACGGGGGAGATATGATTTGTCTGACGTTTCCGCAGGATAAAACGGATATCGTGCCTGCTGAAACCATGCCGGATATTGTCTATGAGGACGATGCGCTCATCGTGCTGAACAAACCGCCTTTTCAGCCCGTACACCCCGTACACGGATACTATGCCGATACGCTGGCAAATGCCGTGATACACTACTATCAGACCAGAGGCGAAAACCATACCTTCCGTCCGGTGAACCGTCTGGACAAGGATACATCAGGGCTTGTATTAGCGGCAAAAAGCAGTTACGCCCATACTTTTCTGTCACAGCACACCGAAAAGCGCTATACTGCCCTGTGTGAGGGAATTCTTCACGGGAGCGGTACAATTGACGCACCCATCCGCCGTAAGGAAGGGTCTGTCATTCAGCGTGAAACAGGCGAAGGCGGCAAGCCCGCTGTCACACATTACACCGTTGTGCAGAATGCTTTCGGCCACACGCTTCTGTCTTTGCGGCTCGAAACAGGACGCACCCACCAGATACGCGCCCATTTGTCCGGCATCGGTCACCCGCTGGCGGGCGATGACCTTTACGGCGGACACAGGGACTGCTTTCAGCGTCAGTGCCTGCACTGCGCAGAACTGACTTTTCTGCACCCTTTGAGCAGAGAAAGCATTACTGTGCGGAAAGATCCCGAAGATTGGCTGAAAATGCTGAACGATTTTTATACATAAGACGGAATGAAACGCTCCGGACTGTCATATATTTATCATGTCACTTTCTTCATACTCTCCACAGCGGAATATGTTACATAAACAACAGAATCCTCAAATCAGCAGGAAAGATATTTTTTGACAGCACAAAAGAAAACGGCAGGAATAGAATATAGTGTGTTGAGTATGGAGAACTGATTATTTTTCCTTTTTCTGGGTAAAATACCGGTATCGACACATCGCTGAGCGGGAAACCGCCAATAAAGATTCGGAGCGTGAAAATGATATGAATATCAGGCGAGGCGATATTTACTATGCCGATCTGAGCCCTGTCGTCGGCTCGGAGCAGGGCGGCATACGTCCTGTTCTCATCATTCAGAATGACGTAGGCAACCGGTTCAGTCCTACCGTCATAGCGGCGGCGATTACCAGCCGTGAGTCAAAAGCCAATCTGCCCACACATATTCGTCTTTATGCGGATAACAGCGGACTGTCACGGGATTCCGTTGTACTGCTGGAGCAGATCAGAACCATCGACAAACGGCGGCTGAAAGAAAAAATGGGAACACTCAACCGTTCCGATATGGGAAAGGTTGACGCGGCACTTGCCGTCAGTTTCGGTCTGGGGGCAAGCAATTAGGACGCAGTGCCGTTTTTTTCCGGCGTCCCGTTTTCTGTTCTCTGCTTTTTCATTTTCGGCTGATGACGGAATTCTACACCCTTTGTGCCGGAGGTGTGAGATAATGAGGTTCCCCCGCTGAGGGGAAAAACGCTGTCGGGGAGGGAACGGTAACGACCATCTATCTGGACGTGCTGTTTTGCGTCAATTTTATGATGGATTACATCATGCTGCTGTCGGTACGCAGGGTCATGGCATTCCGTGTCAGGCGCAGACGGCTGGTACTGGGCGCACTGGCGGGGGGCATCGGTTCTTTTGCGGTGCTTCTGCCGCCTCTGCCGTTCCTGCTGTCCATGCTGATGAGTATGGCGGAGGCTTTTGCCATGACGGCGGCCGCTTTTGCGCCGATGAGCTGGCGCAGGATGCTGAAAAGTACGATAGTTCTTTTTGCGGTCAGCTTTTTATACTGCGGCATTATGACCGCTGTATTATCGCTGTTATCACCCGAAAATCTCACTGTACGCAACAGTGTGGTGTATATCGGGATTTCTCCGCTCCTGCTGACTGCCCTGACACTGGTATGCTATGTTCTCCTGCGGCTGTATTACAGTCTGAAAGGCGGCACTGCCGGTGCAGAGCATATCTGTCAGGTACGCATACGGGACAAAGAGGGAGAACGCCTGCTGAACGGCATGATCGACACGGGGAATACCCTGCACGAGCCTTTTTCGGGGGACTGCGTGATTGTCAGCAGAAGCGGGCTGTTCGGAGAAATACCTGTGAACGGGGAACAATGGAAGGACTGTCCGCCGGAAATCAAAAAATCCCTTCGGCTGATACCGTTTTCGTCTGTGGGCGGGAGCGGACTGCTGCCTGCCTTTCGTCCGAAGGAAATGACGATAGTGATGAACAACAAGGAAATCAAAGTCAGTGCCTATTTAGCATTAAGCAGTCAGGTCAAATTTTCTGACGGGTGCGACTGTATTGTACCCGCCGAACTGATAAGGAAAGGGTGTTGATACTGTGAGGGACTTTGGTGCATGGTTATCGTCTATCAGAATGAAGCTGGGCGGGGCAGATGCCATCTGCTACATAAACGGGCCGGAAACACTTCCGCCGCCGCTGAAAAAGGACGAGGAAGCCGCCATTATGAGGCGGATCGAAAACGGAGATGAAAAAGCCCGTGAACCGCTCATCACGCACAATCTCCGTCTGGTAGTATATATTGCAAAGAAATTTGAATCGCCGTCTGTGAATGTGGAAGACCTGATTTCCATCGGCACGATCGGACTGATCAAAGCGGTGAATACGTTCTGTCCGTCCCGCAATATCAAGCTGGCAACCTATGCGTCACGCTGTATTGAAAACGAGATACTCATGTATTTCCGCAAGAGCGCCCAGCAGAAAAACGAAATTTCTATTGACGAACCGCTGAATGTCGACTGGGACGGCAACGAACTGCTGATATCGGATATTCTGGGCAGTGATTCCGATATCGTGAACCAGCGTCTGGAACAGGAAGCCGAAACAGCAGAGCTGATGCGGGCAGTCGACAGGCTGAACCGGCGGGAAATGACCATCATGGAACTGCGGTTCGGACTTCACGGCAGAAAGCCCCACACCCAGAAACAGGTGGCGGACAAACTCGGCATTTCGCAGTCCTATATTTCACGGCTGGAAAAGAAAATCATCTCACGGCTGAAAGACGAAATTACAAAAAGGTGCTGAAATGTGCCGCAGGCGCAGACAGCCGGATGATATCCTGACAAAGTAAATTCTCCCGCAGGATTTGCTTTGTCTTTTT
>CADCQO010000115.1 GCA_902803585.1 uncultured Ruminococcus sp. | reverse complement strand
CTTGCCCCTATTACGCTCGCAGGTACGACTGTCAGCCGTGCTACTCTCCATAATGAGGACTTTATCCGTGAAAAGGGTATCTGCATCGGTGATACCGTCATACTCCGCAAGGCAGGCGAAATCATTCCCGAAGTAACAGCAGTTGCCCGCCATCAGGAAAACGCTGTCCCTTTTGCTATGCCGAAAACCTGCCCTTCATGCGGTTCACCCGTTGCATACGAGAACGGTGAAGCTGCTCTGCGCTGTACCAATACCGACTGTCCCGCACAGCTCATGCGCCATATGATACATTTTGTATCCCGTGATGCAATGGATATTGACGGTCTGGGCGAGAAAGTCCTTCATCAGCTTGTGCAGGCAGGTCTTGTCAAATCACCGCTCGATTTGTACCGCCTCACCGCACAGGACATTCTTTCTTTAGAGAAAAAAGGCGATAAATCCGCTGAAAACCTTCTCAATGCGATTGAAAAATCAAAGGGCAGCGATCTTTACCGCCTGATCTATGCACTGGGTATCCGTCATATCGGACAAAAGGCGGCTAAACTGTTAACTGACCGTTTCCGTTCCCTTGATGCTATCGCCGCCGCTTCAGAAACCGATATTGCTTCTATTGAGGGCTTCGGTGATATCATGGCACAGAGTACGGTGTCCTACTTTGCTCTGGACGAAACCAGAAAGCTGATAGAGGAAATCAAATCTCTCGGTATCAACACCGTTAACCTGAAGGAAGAACAGCACGTTTCAGAGAACAGCCCGTTTTTCGGAAAAACCTTCGTCATTACAGGCACACTCCCGCACTATAAACGCACGGAAGCCGCCGCCATCATAGAAAAATCAGGCGGTAAGGTTGCTTCTTCCGTATCCAAGAAAACCGACTTCGTGCTGGCGGGTGAAGAGGCAGGAAGCAAGCTCACAAAGGCACAGGCTCTCGGCGTTGCCATCATTGACGAGGACACCTTCAATAAAATGCAGAAACAGGCACAGAACCAAACCACAGAATCATAAGAAAACTCATGATTCGTTCCCGAACTATTCTTCTCCACTCCTGCAGGAGAAGAATAGTTCTTTTCTTTTTCTTCCAGTCTGCCGGCGCTGCTCTGACCGGACAGGAATTTTCTGCATTCAATTTTCAAAAGAGTCGTTGCATTCAGGAAACAGATAGTTTATAATGTTAAGCGGAACAACAAAATTTTATCAAGCGGAAGTGATTTTTTATGCGTACCGACAAGATCAACTACTATCTGGATATTGCCGAAACAGTCCTTGAAAGAGGTACTTGTCTGAGAAGAAACTACGGTGCTATCATCGTGAAAAATGATGCTATTATCTCGACAGGCTATGTTGGCGCACCAAGAGGACGTCAGAACTGTATCGATATGGGCGTCTGTGTCAGGGAAAATCTCAGAGTGCCCAGAGGCGAACGCTATGAACTGTGCCGTTCTGTCCACGCTGAACAGAATGCGATCATCAACGCCGCAAGGGAAGATATGATCGGTGCGGCGATGTTTCTGGTTGGCAGAGATGCCAAAACAGGCGCTTATGTGGAAAATGCCTGTGCCTGTTCCCTGTGCAAAAGAATGATTATCAACGCAGGAATCGAAAAGCTTTTTATCCGCAACAGCAAAACCCAGTACACGACTGTTATGGTCAGCGACTGGGTAGTCAATGATGAATCTGTTGAGGGCGTTATGGGCTACTGACATTATTTACAAAAAAACGACAATTTTTTTTCAAAACTCTTTACTGCTATAAAAAGTTGTGCTATAATAAGTCCATAAAAATTTTTTCGGAAGGTGAAAAATACTATGGGAAAGTTAATCAAGGAATTTAAGGAATTCGTGATGAGAGGCAACGTGATCGATCTTGCGGTCGGCGTTATCATCGGCGGAGCGTTCAACGGTATCGTTACATCGCTCTGTAATGATGTAATTATGCCGGGCGTCGCATGGATTGTTGCAACAGCTTCCAAAATGGATCTCATCAATCCGGAAACAAAGCAGATCGACTTCTCTATCGCTTTGAAATCCATGAATGTAGGTCCTATCAATTTCGGTAATTTCTTAGGTTCTGTTATCAGCTTCCTGATTCTTGCTATCATCATCTTTATATTCATCAAGGGTATCAACAAACTGATGAGTGTTGGCAAGAAACCGGTAGAAGAGGCTCCCACCACAAAGAAGTGTCCTTTCTGTATGAGCGAAATCGACATCAAGGCTACCCGCTGTGCCCATTGTACGGCTGTACTTGAACTGGCAGAAGAAGCCCTGAAGGAAGAAGCTCCTGCAGAAGCACCCAAGAAAAAGAAGTAATCCTCACTTCGGATTCTAAAGTTTAAAATCATCGGCGGTAAATTTCGGCAGTGTTGGTACGGATTGCGGTTCACGCTTTAAGGGATTGTATTCATATCTTTTACAGGTGTCCTCCGCATCTCCCGTACCGTAAGGACACGAGAGTTTACCGCTGTTATTTTTGGTGGAATAACGGCAGTATTCGCATCGGGGCGGGATATTGCTGCCGAACAGTTTCTTTTTTCTCGAAAAAAACATATCAATTCTCCTTTGCTTGTTACTCGCCCCATTATACCGTTTATCCGGTCAAATGTAAAGAGCCGGAGGTCAATTGAATGAGGTGCTGCTATGGTTTTTGCCAGTAAAAATACAAATCTGAACTTTGTCGACGGAGTCGGGTTTCTGACATTTCCGACACTTTCGGAGATTCCTTTTGTCCGGCACGCTTTTTCTACACGAATTGGCGGTGTCAGTACGGGAATCTACAAATCCATGAATCTGAACTTTTCTCGTGGAGATGACCCCGCTCTGGTGACGGAAAACTACAAGATATTCTGTCAGGCGGCAGGTTTCCGTTATGAAACACTTATCAGCTCAAAACAGGATCATAATATCAATGTCCGCTGTGTGACCAGTGCGGACTGCGGTATCGGTATCTGGCGGGAGCATGACAGACAGAGTGTGGATGCTCTCGTAACAAATGAACCGAATGTCACGCTTGTAACGCATTACGCCGACTGTACGCCGATTTACTTTGCTGACCCTGAAAAGCACGTCATTGCGCTGGCTCATGCCGGCTGGCGGGGGACGGTGGAGAAAATCGGTGAAGAAACGGTAGATGTTATGACGGAAAAATACGGCTGTGACCCGTCCGACATCATCGCTGTTGTGGGGCCTGCCATTGGTTCATGCTGTTATGAGGTAGATACACCGGTATTTGAACAGTTCGCCTCTCTGACCGAACTGAAGCCCGCCTATTTCACAAAAAGTCTGGGACACGGAAAGTATCTGGTCGATCTGAAGGAAACCAACCGCCGTATGCTTCTTGAAGCTGGTCTGCTGAGCATCAACATCACCATCAGTGATATCTGCACGAAATGCAACAGCGGTCTGCTGTTCTCTCACCGTGCCAGTCATGGTCAGAGGGGCGGTCTTGTGGCAATGATGGCAATGACCGAGTAAAAAGACTGCATTTCTGGAAAGGAAGTCCGCTATGAGAGTGGGAAAAGATGCCACCGAACATATTATCCGCCGTGTCAGGAACAAAAACACACGGTACAGTGTCGGTGAAGAAATTTTCAATGCCGTTTCACACGGTATCGGCGCATTGTTAGCTGTCGCGGGAACGGTTATACTGATCGTGATGTCAGCGGTTTACAGCGATGTGTGGGCGGTTGTCGGATCAGCAATTTACGGAAGTTCCATGATCGTGCTGTATGTGATGTCAACGCTTTATCACTCCATCACCAACTACAAAGCAAAAGCCTTTTTCCGCATTATGGATCACAACACGATTTTTTTCCTGATTGCCGGAACATATACGCCGGTTACACTGATACCGCTAAGAGGTACACTGGGATGGATATTGTTTGGTATTGTATGGGGTGCGGGAATATTGGGCATCGTGTTCAATTCGATCGACCTTGAAAAATTCCGCAAACCCTCCGTTGTCTGCTATGTCATGATGGGATGGGTCATCATCATCGCCATCAAACCGATGATAGATACTGTCAAGCCGCTGTCGCTGTGGTTTTTGCTGATAGGCGGCTGTTTCTACACCTTCGGCATCATTTTCTACACCATCAAGAAAATCCGTTATTTTCATTCTGTCT
>CADCQO010000114.1 GCA_902803585.1 uncultured Ruminococcus sp. | reverse complement strand
GGATATTTACCGCACCGCAGCATTCCGATATCATGGTTTGATTCCAGCACCACTGTATCACAGCCTGTCAATGCTGTCTGCATAGCCGGTGTAATGATACCCGTATCGGTCGCAAATGCCGTTTTGCGGTCATCCTGCGTTTCGACAACATATCCATAGCCCTCCACACAGTCATGCGAAATCCGGAACGGTTCTATAAAAAAATCATCCAGTTCCACACCATCCAGTGTAATCGGCTGTATATCCACCTTTTCACTGAGGTATCCTTTATCCTCCAGCGCCGCAATCGTGCCATAGGACGCATAAGCCCGTATATGGTAACGACCGGCAAACACACGCAGCGCACTCACATGGTCGGTGTGTTCATGGGTGATAAAAATCGCCTGTATGCGGCTGATATCAATTTCTTTTTCCTTCAGCGCACTTTCCAGCTGCTTGGCATTACGGCCGCAGTCAATCAGAATCCCTTTTCCTGCGGTTTCAAGATAATAGCTGTTGCCTGAACTGCCGCTATAGAGCGGACATAATTTCGGCATACTCTCTCCGTTACTGAAAACTTATAAAAAGTTATAAAAACAACTTTTATGTTTCATTCCTTGTTCATCGTGTCCATTTTCGATGGTCCGTCTACTCATGTTACTATTTCGGAAGTGGCTTTATGAATATAGTCATGACGAATATTTGTCAGTCTGCGGGTTACCTTCAAAAGCCGTTTTTCACTTTTTATAATATTGCGTGTTTTCCGGTAACATACTCCTTTCTTATTTTTTTGAATATTTTTAAGATATTCTGCGCTGCAATCTGCGCTGTTTCTTTTTCAGTTTCCGGACAGTCTGCTCAATATTTCATAACTTTCACCTCGTTCAGGTTCTTTCCTGATTGTACCATAATCCTCTTCAAAATACAATCAGCTGTTCTGTCTGCAGCTTTTCCGGAAAGGCAGGTCTGACCGCTGTGGACCGTGTGCTAACAGAGCTTGAAAAATTTGATGGTGAATGTACTGCCTTTGTCCAGTTCAGACGAAACCTTGATATAACCGCCGCATTTTTCAATGATGGATTTTGACATCGCCAGTCCGATGCCTACGCTGTTTTCATCTGCATTTTTTCCTCTGTAAAAACGCTCAAAAATATGCGGGAGGTCTTGTTTGTCAATGCCGCAGCCTGTATCCTGTATGATGATTTTGGTATATAAAGCCGTGTCCTCTGCCTTCATGCTCACCGTACCGCCTTTTGGGGTATGTTCTACACAGTTCTTTACGATATTCGTCAATGCTTCACTGATCCACTTTTCGTCACAGTCCAGAGAAATATCCTCGCATTCCTGCACAAGCGTCACACCTTTTTTCTGTGCGATGGCGTTGACGGTCGCAAAACAATGAACAAAAATCATGCGGAGGCTGACGTTTTCATGATGGAAAGCAATGGCGTCTGCATCTAATTTTGAAAGAGTCAGCAGGGACTGCGTAAGAAAACTGATATGGTTGACAGAGTTCCTGATGTCGCACAAAAACTCGTTCCGCAGTTCCTCCGGCATATCGTCCTCGATGATATTATCTATCATAATCAGCATGGAGGTGAGCGGGGTTTTCAGCTGGTGAGAAATATCCGAAAGAGAATCTTTGAGCACTGCCTTCTCCTGAGCGGACTGTGCCTGCTTTTCACGAAGCATAACGGTAGTTTTGTAGATCTCGCTGGTCAGAACAGAGTGGCGGTCTTCCGTCAGGTTCTGAAAGGGCAGTTTATATATGCCGCTGTTGACATCACAGAGATATTGTGTCAGCTGTTTTTCCTGCTTTGTTTTGAAACGGACAAAAAGCCAGAAAAATGCGATGGCTCCGATACCAAAGGCGACACACATACCCGCTCCTATCATCGTAATATTCAGGTAGTTTTTACGGTTAGACAGCACATAGGCATCATCGTACTCTATACCGTATCTTTCCAGCACTTTCTTTGCTTCTCCAACAAAATCTGCACCATTAAGCAGTTCTGCAATTTCTTCATCCTTCACATCAGGATACTTTTCATGCACTATCGCCACTACTGCCGCAATTGCATTATTGTCTTCCTGCCTGACTGCTTCCAGACTCCAGTTGATGGCAGCGGCAGACATCACGGAAAAAAGAAAACTCATGATCACCAGCGCTATGCAAAATTTGCTTGTCGTTTTCATACTACCTCCATTTTGTAGCCGATGCCCTTGACGGTATGTATCTGATCCGTATTCAGTTTTTTGCGGATACGCTTGATATAGACCGTCAGCGTGTTGTCATTCACAAAGTTTCCTGCAATATCCCAGATTTTTTCCATGATACGATCCCTTGTGACAACTTTTCCTGCGTTTTCCATCAGCATCAGCAGAATACGGTATTCCAACGCTGTCAGTTCGGCTTCTTCCCCTCTGCTGCGGACAATGTGCTTTTCTGTATCCACCGAAACTGCTCCCACTGTCAGAATACTGCTTTGTCCGTTGACCTTCTTGTCAAAACGTGCGATTCTCGCCAGCAGTTCTCTGGTAGAAAAAGGCTTTGTGATATAATCCGCCGCTCCCAGTTCCAGACCGCCGACAATGTGATCTTCATCATCTAACGCCGTCAGGAAAATAACAGGCGCATTGTTGATACGGCTGATATCACGGTACAGTTCAAAACCGTTTCCGTCAGGTAAGGTGACATCAAGAATAATCAGGCTGTATTCCCCGCCCGAATGGCTGATTGCATCTTCGCAATTCTCGCACAGTGTAACGGTATGACCCTTTGAAGTCAATGTATAAACCAGCCCTTTGGAAATGAGCTTATTGTCCTCTACTAATAAAATCTGCATTTTCAATTCCTCCGCTATTCAGGTTATTGTGACTACAATTATTATAATATCAAGCACCTTTTTTGTCAATTTTAATTATCAGACACACGGAGAAAACCCCACAAAGAACATTTCACGAAAAAAACTCACGAAGAAAACCTCACTGAGAAAGCAGACTGATTTTCAGCTTTTCCCCTTCCATAAAAAAAGCGGCACGAGGGGGTAATCGTACCGCTGACATGAAACGACGTGACATACTCGGGGGCTTCTCGCTCAAGTATGGTAGCCCATACAGTATCAACGAGCTATCCCCGTGTGTCCCACGGTTCTTGCTTTGTTTTTATGCTAATGCTATTCTTATACCTTCATTTCGTATGTTTACAGCAGCGTTTATATCTCTGTTTCGTGCATAGAAAAATCCAGACCGATAAAACTTTCAAGTT
>CADCQO010000113.1 GCA_902803585.1 uncultured Ruminococcus sp. | reverse complement strand
GGCTGCGGCAACGAAACCGCCAGCGACCACCTGATGTACCGCAAGTATATGATCGACTCTATTCTTCACTGGACAAATGAGTATCATATTGACGGATTCCGCTTTGACCTGATGGGCGTACATGATGTTGAAACGATGAACGCTATCCGTTCCGCTCTGGATACACAGGTCAAAAACGGCAAAAAGATTATCATGTACGGTGAACCATGGACGGGCGGCCCGCTTTCCACAAAGGCTGTCACCGCTACAAAAGACCATCTGCGGGAGCTGAATGATCGTATCGGTGCATTCAATGATGAATTCCGTGATGCTGTCAAGGGTCATGTGTTCAACGCACTCGAAAAGGGCTTTGTGCAGAACGGCAGCAGTCAGGGCAGCGTAAAAGCGGGTATCGGTGCCAATACCGTCAGCAATATCCGCTACAATAAACCTTCCCAGACCGTTTCTTATGTGTCTGCACATGATAATTTTACGCTTTACGATAAACTGGTGCTTTCTGTCAAGAACGACATGAGCTACACACAAAGAGATGAATCGCTGGTTGCAATGAATAAACTGGCGGCGGCACTGGTGCTGACCTCTCAGGGTATCAGCTTCATGCAGGCGGGAGAGGAATTTGCCCGCACCAAGCAGGGCGATGAAAACAGCTATGTGTCCTCTGCACAGATCAATCAGCTTGACTGGAACCATGTGTCGGAATATGCGGATCTGGTGTCCTATTACAGCGGATTGATCGAACTGCGCCGGCACTTCAAACCTTTCCGTGATGCAACAACCACTTCCGCTAAACGCATCAATTTCCTTGAAACAGAGTCGGGAGTCGTTGCCTACACGCTTGAAAATACCCTGACGGCAGACAAAGAGTGGTCGCAGATTGCCGTACTGTTCAATGCGTCAGACGAAGCGCGTACCGTAACACTGACTGCACCCGCAGGCAAAAAGCTGCCGGAGGAATGGACGATCGTTGCCAACGGTTCAGAAGCAGGTGTGCGTTCTCTGGGCAATGTCAGCGGCCGTACAGTGACTGTTCCGCCGTGCAGTGCGATGGTGTTAGCGGATAAAGAGAGCTTTGAACGCCTCGCTGTTGCTTCAGAACAGTGTGTTGTGCGTGTGAACTATCAGGACAGCACCACCGGTGAAACAATTGCTTCCCGCAGCTACAAGGGAACGGCAGGCAGTGCTTATTCGACTGTTGAAGATCATGCACTCGATACCCTTTATGATTTTGAACGAACGGAAGGCAATATTAGCGGACAGTTTACAAAAGAACCGCAGACCGTGACTTACTATTATAAGAAGTTCAGCGGGCAGCTTGTCAGTCTGACGGTGAATTACCTGAAGAAAAAAAATCCTCTGCTTGGCAGCGGTGACGAAACTGCTGCCCCCAGTATGAATGTCACACTGAGGGAGGGCGAGGACTACACGGCAGCTCTGCGTAGCGTGGACAATATGACGGTTGACCTGACAAAATTCCCGCCAAATGCGGTCGGTACGGCGGCAAAACAGGATATTGTCGTCAACTATTACTATACCGATACCCCGAAAGCAGACCTGATTCTGCATTACTATAATGCAGAGGGCTGGCAGAATGTCGGTGCGTATGTCTATCGCGGAGAAGGCGAGGACAAGACCGAATATACTTCTGTCAGCGGCGATGCTATGCAGGCGGATAAAACGCTCGGTGAAGGCTGGTACACGCTGACCATTCCTGACATCGGGCAGTTCTCAGACGTTCACGCTGTTTTCACAGATACCAAAGGACAGACAGACAGCCGTTTCGGTACAAAGGGCTGTGCTGTCAGCCGTGAGGTATGGATAGGGGAAACAGTCACCGGTACGGGTGCAGTCAATGTTATCTGTCTGAAAGAGAGCGGTGAGGTGCTGAAAACCGACACCATCTATGGAAAAGTCGGCACAAACTATGCCGTGTCAGAACAGACTTTTGAAAATTTGCAGCTTACCGCCAGAACTTCCAATTCTTCCGGAAAATTCCACGAAGTTCCCACTTACGTTATTTACCGCTATGATGCGCCTCAGCCCAAAGAAGAACCAGTGAAGGTTCTTCCGATCGTTCTGACGTTTGCGGCTTCTGGTACACTTATTTTAGCGGTTGCTCTTCTTCTTTCCTACCTTCGTGCTAAAAAGAGAAGAATCAGCGAATAACCGTTGACAGCCATTTTCTGAAATCTTATGCTGCCGGACTCCAGACTTATTGCATGATAAGCTGGAGTCCGGTTTTCGTTCAGGGCGGAGTGTGCTGTCTTGCAGGGAGCTTTTCTGATGAAAGAATTTGTTGACATCACGAAAAAAGCGTGATATGATGAATATACATAATATTTCTTCACATATCATGTCGAAACGTAGGATAATACACATGAAAAGTAAATTGACCAAAAAGCTGTGCGCAATAGCACTCGCTTCACTGATGGTCGGCGGAGCAGGACTGGCTGAAGTCGGTTCGTTTGCCTTTGCATCATTGCCTGTCAGTGCGGCGGAAACGACCGAAGCCACTCCAGAAAGCAGTTTTGAATACGAAGTTAATGATGACGATACTGTCAGCATTACCGGATTCAACGGCACTGAAACCGATGTCGTCATTCCAAGCACGATTGGCGGAAAGAGCGTGACGAGTATCGGGAGTGAGGCGTTTTTCAACTGCACCAGCCTTACCTCTGTCACAATTTCCGATAGCGTAACGAGTATCGGGTATCGAGCGTTTTACAACTGCGAAAGCCTTACCTCTGTCACAATTTCCGATAGCATAACGAGTATCGAGAGTGGTACGTTTTACAACTGCACCAGCCTTACCTCTGTCACGATACCGAATAGCGTGACGAGTATCGGGTGGGGTGCGTTTTCCGGTTGCTCAAGCCTTACCTCTATAACGATACCGAACAGCGTGACGAGTATCGAGGGCACTGTGTTTTACAGCTGCACAAGCCTTGAATCTGTCACGATACCGGACAGCG
>CADCQO010000112.1 GCA_902803585.1 uncultured Ruminococcus sp. | reverse complement strand
TGGGCGCATCTGCCCGTTTCAGGACGAGCGTTGTCATACCGACCTTTATCTGGTCACCAACATACACCGGTGTTCTGCCCTCGATTTTCTGGTCATTCACAAAAACACCCGATTTTGAGCCGGTATCTGTGATGAACCAGCCCGCCTCCCGCCGCAGCAGAACGGCGTGTTCTCTCGAAACTGTTGCGTCAGGCACACGGATATCTGAACCCCGGCTGCGTCCCAGAGAATTTTCCCAGTACAGCACCGGATAGCGTACATTTCTGCTTTCATCGTCCAATGCAATCAAAGCGTGTTCCTCCCGTCTGCCGGAACGCAGCGAGAGAAAACATAAAATCATGATAATCAGTATCATCATCGGTATACCGATTCGGAGCATAAAAGCCATAATTTCCACGAATTGCTCCATCGCATCTCACCTCCTGATTCCTTGACCATTCTTTCCTTCTTTTCACTTGTCAGAAACTCTTAGAATGCAAAAAGCGGATCGTTATTTCCGGATGTTCCTTATGCAGACGGCGCAGTGTCATCAGCGACACCAGATACTCGTCCGGATAGGACTGCAGCGACAGCATTTTTTCAGACGGCACCAGTCCCTGTTCCAGCACACGCTCATCTGTCGCAGCATCTGCCGCATACAGCAGTTTGCTTTCGGTAAAATAAAAGCCCGTCATTTCAGAACGGTGACCGCTCAGATCAAACGCCAGCACGGAACCATCTCCGAAAATATCGAAAATCCATTTGAAATAAGACCGCAGGGGAGTAACACCCTGAAACAGCCCCGCCGCGCGGACAGGAATTATCGCTTCGGGAAGGGTGCTTTTCATCATGTCCTCATCAATATCCCTTGTTTTGAGCAGACAAAGCACCTGTGCGCTGGAAATGATCTCATATCTGGGCAGCAGCGGCAGCGCTCCGCAGCATTCCGGACTGCAGTGTGTCAGCAGGACTTTTTTTATCAGCAGCGGGTCAATATCATTCTGTTTCAGCTGTTCAATAATACAGTCCTGTTCGCTGAAATGAATTTTATGCTTCTGCTTGTAGCGGAGATATTGCGCCATGTTTTTTTTCAGCAGTTCGCTGCAGCCTGTATTGACCAGTACATGGCCGTATTTGCGGTGTTCCAGCAGCAGCACATTGACAGGCAGGGTTTCCTCGCCGTCTTTTGCATTGATGTACAATTCCGAAAAATGGAATGTTTCATAACCGCAGGCAAAGGCACGTAGTGACAGTATCTTTTGCATAAACTTCTCTCTCTTCAAAATAGTATTGGCTGCGGGCAGCCTGCCCCTTATATTGTATATAATCTGCGTCAAATCGTCAATACCTGACATTTTTTTCTTGCGGGATTTTATAGAAAATATTGCGGTTTTTCTCCTTTTTATGAGAAAACTATCCGTGAAAATTGACAAATTTGTTCCCAATAGACGGTTTTTTTAGAAAAACTATTGTTAATTTGCGCCTTTTTTGATATGATGAATAGACGGAATCCTTTTCCAAACTAACGGTAAAAAGTCAGGAGATGGTAAAATGTCAATCAAACCTTCAAGAAAAGCACGACTGCTCACCGCCATCCTTACCGCTGCACTGATTCTTGGCACAGTGCTCTCCGGATGCGGTTCTTCCGATAACAACAAACCCGCTGATTCCAAAACAGAAAGCTCTTCCGCCGCTTCTGCCATCAAAGATGTCACCGCTGCTGATGCTGTAGTTGCGCATTCCGCTAACTTTGAGATACGCAAACCGATTGCCGCCTTCCTTTTTAACAATACCTACAACAACCGCAAGGAATACGCCGCCTATCAGGGTCTGGATATTACCAAAAGCCTGAAGGAACAGTATTACAACGAGGAATCCAAAATCACATGGTTTGATGTCTTTATGGACGAAACAAAACGCTATATCCAGCAGGTTCTTGTACTGAGTGAAGCTGCCCGTGAGGACGGCATTACTCTTGATGACGGCGACCTCGCCAATGTCGACCTTACCATTCAGAACATCAGGTCTGCTGCGGAAGCTGTCGGTATGGACTTTGACAAATACATTCTTTCTGTTTTCGGTCAGGGTATTACCGAAGAAATGATTCGTGAGTACGCTAAAATGACCACGCTCACCAACAAGTATTACCTGAAGGTCTACAACGGATACACCTATACTGATGCAGACTATGAAAAATACTTTGAGGACAACAAAACCAGCTACCAGTATGCTGATTTCCTCCAGTATAATTTCAGCTTCTCCACAGACAGTGAGGCTTCTGCTGATGAAGCAGCCCAGAAGGCAGCCAAAGAAAAAGCGAAGGCTTACGCGGAAGATCTTGCACAGTGCAAAACACCTGCTGAGTTCAAGAAGTATCTGCTGGACTACCTGAAAAAGAACCCCAACCTCAGCGCTTCTATTGTTACTGCCGGACGTGAACTGAGTGAATCAGAGAAACAGCAGGCCATTGAAACTGATGTGGAAAACACTGCCCACAGCAAATATGCCTACGAAGTCACTTCCAACGCAGGAAAATGGATCTTCGATCTGGCGCGCAAGGAAAACGACACCACTGTTATCGAAAATTCCAATTCCTATACAGTGCTGATGGTGACAAAGACCGCTTATCGTGATGAAACGATCTCGAAAAACGTCCGTCACATTCTCTTTACACCGGCTTCCTATAAACCCTCTGCTGACAGTACCGACGAAGCTGCTGATGCTGCCGCACTGAAAAAGGCAAACGAGGTATACGAAAGCTGGAAAAACGGTGAAAAGACCGAAGATTCCTTTGCAGAGCTGGCTTACCGCTTCACCGATGACACCGGTTCACAGCAAAGCGGCGGACTGTGCAAGGACGTAGTAGAGGGTCAGACAGTCACAGAATTCAACGACTGGATATTTGCCCCCGACCGCAAGCCCGGTGACAGCGGTATTGTCAAAACCATTTACGGCTACCATATTTTGTATTTTGTAGGCAACGGCGCACCGGCATGGCAGATTTCTGTCGATAAGATTCTGCGTAAAACCAACTTTGATGAAACCTATGTCGAACTGTCAGAAAAGTATCAGGTCGAATACGAAGAAGAAGCTCTGAAAACGATCAGCGAAATGGAAGCGCAGGAGTCCTCCGGCACGACACACGATGAAAGCAGCACCGCTTCGACACCTGCCGAAAGCCAGACCTCTTCCGCATCTGCTGAAAGCACCGCACAATAATAACCGAATATCCCATAAGACGAACACAGCGATTTTCCTTGCTGTGTTCGTTATACTATCGGCAGCTTATTTTTGATACCGAAGGATTCCGCAAAAAAACACAGGTTTCGGAAGGCAGCACCGGCATTTCAAAAGGAATACCGCAAGGCGGCCGAAAATCATCTGAACCGATGAAGAACAGGAAGGGTATCCATGAAACAGTATAATGTAACGGGCATGAGCTGTGCCGCTTGTCAGGCAAGAGTCGAAAAAGCCGTCAGCCAATTGGACGGTGTCACTGCCTGTTCGGTCAGTCTGCTCACGAATTCAATGGGCGTTGAAGGAACTGCCAGCGATGAAGCGGTAATCCGTGCTGTTGAAAGGGCGGGATACGGCGCTGTGCCGAAAACTGACCGCCGTACCGGCACAAGCACCGCTATACAGGAAGATGCCCTGCGGGACAGGGAAACACCCAGACTCAAAAAAAGACTCTGGACATCTGTTGTCTTTCTGCTGATACTGCTGTATTTTTCGATGGGAGCGGGAATGTTCGGTTTTCCGCTTCCGCCGTTTTTAGCAGGCAACTGCACGGCACTGGGACTGTTACAGCTTCTGCTTTCGGGGATAATCCTCGTCATCAATCAGAAATTCTTCATCAGCGGTTTTCGGGCACTGTTCAGCCTGTCACCCAATATGGATACACTGATTGCTGTCGGTTCGGCCGCTTCCTTTGTGTACAGTACAGCCGTTCTTTTCATGATGACCGATGCGGTACAGAACGGCAGGCATGAAGAAGCAATGCACCTGATGCACGAATTCTATTTTGAATCTGCCGCTATGATTCTGACGCTGATTACCATTGGCAAAACACTGGAATCCTATGCAAAAGGCAAGACAACCAACGCCCTGCGCAGTCTGATGTCACTCGCGCCAAAAACGGCTGTTCTCCTGCGTGACGGGCAGGAAATCACTGTTCCTTCCGAAAGCGTACAGAAGGACGATATTTTTATCGTGAAAGCGGGGGAAAGCATTCCCGTTGACGGCGTTGTGCTGGAGGGAGCGGGCACTGTGGACGAATCCGCATTGACGGGAGAAAGCATTCCCGCTGAAAAAGCTGTCGGTGACACGGTTTCTTCCGCCACTATCAGCCGTTCCGGCTACCTGAAATGCCGCGCGGTGAGGGTCGGAGAGGATACGACACTTTCAGAGATCATCGCGCTTGTCAGCGAAGCCGCCGCCACAAAAGCGCCTGCCGCTAAATTAGCCGACAGAATTTCCCTGTTCTTTGTCCCTGCCGTAATGGCAATTGCCCTGCTGACAGCTGTGATATGGCTGCTGTGCGGTGCAGGGGCAGGCGTTGCACTGGCGAGGGGAATCTGTGTGCTGGTTGTTTCATGCCCGTGTGCGATGGGACTGGCAACCCCTGCCGCTATTATGGTGGGAAACGGTATGGGAGCGAAAAACGGGATTTTGTTCAAACACGCACAAGCCCTGCAGGAAACAGGCAGAGCAGATATTGTGGTACTCGATAAAACCGGCACTGTCACCAACGGAAAGCCCGTTGTCACAGATATCCTGCCCGCTGAGGGTGTGCAGGAAACGGAACTTCTCCAGACAGCGGCTTCTTTGGAATACAAAAGCGAACATCCGCTGGCAAAGGCGATTGTCGCTTATGCCGGACAGCAGCATATTGATATTCTGCCGACACAGGATTTTGTCACCTGTACAGGAAGCGGTGTCCGTGCCACAATCGGCGCTGAAGAAATCGTCGGGGGAAGTATTCCCTTCATAAAGCAAACCCTGCATTTGCCGCCCGTGACAGAGGAAAAAGCCGCCGCCCTTGCCCAAGAAGGCAAAAGCCCGATGCTTTTCGCAAAGTCCGGAAAAATACTCGGACTGATAGCGGTAGCGGATACCATCAAGGAGGACTCCGCTCAGGCGATTGAAGCCTTTCACAACATGGGCTTGTCGGTCGTGATGCTGACAGGCGACAACAAGGGAACAGCAAAGGTGATCGGTGAACAGGCGGGCGCTGACGCTGTACTGGCAGAAGTCAGACCCGAAGAAAAGGGCGCTGTCGTGCAGCAGCTCGCACAACAGGGAAAAGTCATTATGATAGGGGACGGCATCAACGATGCGCCCGCCCTCACCTGTGCTGACGTCGGTATGGCAATCGGTGCAGGAACAGATGTGGCGATTGAAGCGGCTGATGTCGTTCTGATGAAAAGCCGTCTGACAGATGCGGCAGGCGCTGTCCGCCTTTCCCGCCGGACTTATCGGAATATCAAGGAAAACCTGTTCTGGGCATTGTTCTACAATGTCCTGCTGATACCGCTGGCGGCGGGCGTCTATGTGCCGCTGGGACTGTCCATGCAGCCGATGTTCGGCGCGGCAGCGATGAGTCTTTCAAGCGTCTTTGTCATTACGAACGCCCTGCGGCTGAATTGGGTGCGTCTGTACGATTCCGCACACGATAAGCGCAGGAAAACAGCTATTTCAAAAGAAAACCTGTCCGCATGGGCAGAAAAATATAAAACAATGGAGGTAAGCACGATGACCAAAACGATGAAAATTGAAGGTATGATGTGTACACACTGTGAAGCAGCCGTGAAAAAGGCACTGGAAGCAGTAGAAGGCGTTGACAGCGCAGAAGTCAGCCACGAAAAGAACTCTGCGGTCGTAACGCTTTCGAAGGCAGTAGATGACGCTGTTCTGAAGAAAGCGGTAGAAGATAAGGACTACACCGTACTTTCAGTTGAATAAACCGCTGAAACTGCCGGAAAGGAGATGGCACAATGAACAACAGATCCATTCCCGAAGAACTGCTCAGTCAGCCTGAAAAAGTGGCTCTGGAGCTTGTCAAGTTCACCCAGCAGATCAACTTTGACGAAGAACAGATACTCGATATGGTACAGGAGCAGATACTGCCTGTAGAGCAGTTTTTTGCCAATTACAGCTGTGCTATCATGGAGATCGAAACAAAGTTCAAGGTGCTCAACGAGCAGTTTTCGCTGATTTATGACGGTAATCCGATCGAGTCCATCAAAAGCAGGGTCAAAGACTATGACAGCATTATCCGTAAGGTGATCCGCAAGAAGATTCCCCGCACTTTGGAGTCAATCGAAGCAAATATTCACGACATAGCCGGTGTGCGCGTGATCTGTTCGTTTGAAGATGATATATACCGTCTGGCAAACTGCCTTCTTCAGCAGGACGACATCACGCTGATTCAGAGGAAGGATTACATCAAGAACCCGAAGCCGAGCGGATACCGCAGTCTGCATCTGATCGTGTCTGTACCGATTTTTCTGGAAGACGAAAAGAAAAACGTCCATGTTGAAGTACAGCTCCGGACAATTGCGATGGATTTCTGGGCAAGTCTTGAACACAAGCTGAAGTACAAGAAAAATCTTTCGCCTGAGATACAGGAAGCCCTGACCCGTGAACTGCTTGACTGCGCCGCCATCAGTGCCTCACTCGATGCCCGTATGCAGGCTGTCCGCAACTCTTTGTTATAGTCCGGTGACTGTTGCACACAGCCGGATCGGCGCTTTCAGATTTCAATTTTTTTGGGAGGTTATTTTATGCCGTTTATCCACACAAAAACAAATGTCAGTATTTCTAAGGAACAGGAAGAAACACTCAAGGCACAGTTCGGAAAGGCAATCGCACTCATCGGAAAGAGTGAAGCATGGCTGATGCTTGATTTTGAGGACAGCTGCAAACTTTGGTTCAAAGGTGACAGCAGCCCCGCCGCCATCATGGAAGTAAGTCTGTACGGAAAGGCTTCCCCCTCAGCCTACGATGCCCTTACCGCGAAGCTGACAGAAATTCTTTCTTCCGTTTTGTCCGTTGCCCCCAACCGCATCTATGTGAAATACAGCGAAATCGAATACTGGGGCATGGGCGGATCAAATTTCTGAAATAACAAAAACCGTTCGGATACATGAAACGATGTTCCGGACGGTTCTTTTTAGCGTTGTTAAGAGGAGGCAAAAAAAACAGCCACCCAAAATGAGTGGCTTGTGTTGGCATCTTCCTATTTTTCCAGATCGTCACCAATCAAGTATCTTCGGCACCATTGAGCTTAACTTCCGTGTTCGGCATGGG
>CADCQO010000111.1 GCA_902803585.1 uncultured Ruminococcus sp. | reverse complement strand
GGTGTTTTGGCGCATAATGTGAGAAAAAATTCAACGGGATATCGGAAAAAAAGTGTCAGATTTCAGATAAAATATCCAAATTAGTACATTAAACAGACACTTGTTATGTGTATTATAACGATATAAAGGAAGAACGTCAAAAAAACGATGACAATTCACCTAAATCGGAAAGGGATAATTTGCAGTTTTGTACAAAAAACATAACAGTCGGGGCTAAAATGTTGAAAATCGCAGACTTTCCCGTGCAAAAAAAAGCGGTGAACAGTGAATGATAAGCAACTGCTGCCCGTCAATCACTATCCACCTGATGGCTGCCGGTAACCGGACTTGAACCGGTACGGATGTTACTCCGAGGGATTTTAAGTCCCTTGCGTCTGCCGATTTCGCCATACCGGCACATACAACACTAAAAATGATACCATGTTTTGGGACGGTTGTCAAGTCTTTATGTTAGAAATGCTTTTTTGGATTTGCATTGACTTGTACTTTTTTTTACGATAGAATATATCTGTAGTATTTATAAGGGTACAGCTGTACAGAAATACATAGTGGGTCAGGTATCTCTTTTTTTCTGAAAACACGGAGAGAATACAGTGAACGATGGCTGGCGGAGAATATGGATTGATGGGGAGAAGTGAGATATATGGCGAAGCAACACAAAAACAGCACAGCAAAGAGCGACTATCCGAAACAGCAGAACATCAGGGAAACACTGTTGAATGAACAGCTCCAGCAGGTACAGAAAGTGACTGTAGAACCGGAGAAAACGCCGGCAGTATCCGGAACGGCCGTTCCCGCTGAGACAGCAATACCCGAACAGCCCGCAGAGCAGACAAGAGCGAAAGAAATTCCCGCGAAGAAACCCCGTGCTTTGCTGGAAACATTGTGGTTCGGTCTGGATTACGGCAGCATTCTGACAGCCTTTTCGCTGACCCGTGTGCTGGAACAGCTCGGCTGGGAAGCGTCTTTGATGAGTAAACCGCCCGCCCTGTGGACAGATTATCACGATGATCCGGAGAATATTGCAGGCAAGTTCATTTATAAATATTGTCAGGTAGAGCCGGCTGCCCGCTGTGCAAAGGCACTCGATGACATGGTGCAGAATGCCGATGCTGTTATTGTCGGTTCCGATATCATATGGAGCTATAATGCTTGTACAAAGCAAACACACTATCACTACTATCTGGATTTTGTGGCGGATAACAAAAAGAAGCTCAGCTTTGCCTCTTCATTCGGCTTTGAATTTTCGGGGCCGTTCGGTGAAGAACTGAAAACCTGTGCAAAACTCCTGCGGCGTTTTGACGCTTTATCCGTCGACGATTATCATAATCTTGATATTCTCTGCAAGCGTTTCGGTTTGAAAGGCGAGATCGTGCTTGACCCTGTATTCCTTTGTGACAGGGCACAGTTTGAAGCCGCCGCCGCACAGGCACCCTGTATTCACGATGAAACAGACGATTCCTTTATTTTTACCTATGTGAAATACGGAAATGACCGCAAGCGTGAGTTTATCCTGCGGGGCAATGATATTCTTACACCCAACCATTACAGCCCCATGCGCAGTTTTATCAATATCAATACATTCCCTGAATCCAAAGAAATGCTTGGTCTGGAGGTTGCAGGGCATATCACCGCAGAGGACTGGCTTTATTATATGCAGCACAGTGAATTTGTCATTACCGATGATTATTACGGCGTCTGCTTTGCCATTATCTTCAACAAGCCGTTTGTCTTTATTGAGTCCGTTAATTATAAAGGTCTGAACCATGTCAGGGCGCTGCTGGCGCCGCTGAATCTGGAGGAAAGAATTGTCTATACAGAGGACGATTTCAAGAAGAAGGAATATCTGTTCCGTCTGCCGGTTCGCTACAAGAAGGTTAACCGCCTGATAGAATTGATGCGCCGGCAGTCTTTGAACTGGTTAAACAATGAACTGTCCTCATCAGCAGAGGAGGCGTAGTAATGGGCAATGTCAGATTCAAGCTCCAGAATATCATCATCGAAAACAGCCGCAATCTTGACGAGCATTGGCAGATGATGTATCGCGGAGACCGTTTTAAATATGATAAGCTGATTTCGGCGCATACCCTTGCGGCGGGGAGCTTTGTCGAATTCTTCACTTATTTCAATACCTGTTCTGCTGCAAAGTGGCGCAAATATACCAACGCCAACAGCATTTCTCTGAATCTTACCTGTCGGGGACATTTCCGTATCCAGATGTTCGGACATTATACAAACGGTAACCACATCAGCAGGGAAAATTTCGAGCCGATAGAGTATGACCTTCCTGAAAAGACGGAAATCTGCCTTTCTGTACCCAGTGATATGCGCAGTTCTGTGGTGGGCTTTCAGATTGATGTGCTGAAATCAGAGGAAGCTGCGGAGGATGAGGACAAAAAAGAGCCTGCTTTTTATCTCTATGAAGGCAGCTGGACAGCCCTTATTGACAATAGCCTTATCAATGATATCCGCATCGCCCTGACGACTGTCACTTTCAGGAAAGAGGAATATATCACCAGCAACATGGCTTTGCTTGAACGTGAATTGTTCTACACCGATGAACCTGCCAAAAATCATATCAAAGTCCGCATCATCGACAACGGGCGCACCCTTGACCCTGAGGACTTTGAAAGCGAATATATGGAAGTGGTGCCGAATGAAAATACAGGAAGTTCCGGCGGTTATACGAGAGGAATGATTGAAGCCATCAACGACACTGCTTTCAATCCGACACACGTTCTGCTGATGGACGATGACGTATTCGTTCTGCCGGAATCGTTTGTCAGAACCTATTCGCTGCTGGCACTGCTGAAGCCCGAATATGACGAGCGTTTTCTCAGCGGTGCGATGCTCTATGACGAGCGCATGAACGTACAGCATGGGGATATCTGCTTTGTTCATGATGACGGTTCTTACGGCCCCAACAAGCCCGATTGTGATATGCACCTGTTGGACGCTGTTCTGAGGAACGAGCAGGAAATCAAGCTCCAACCAAATTCTTACGCCGGCTGGTGGTACTGCTGTGTGCCGGTCAGGAAAATCGACCGTTCCCATCTGCCGCTACCGCTGTTTATTCGTGGTGATGACGTGGAATTCAGCCTTGCCAACCATGCGGAGTTCCTGACGCTGAACGGTATCTGTATCTGGCACAGGGGCTTCACCACGAAGTTCAGCGCCTGTCTTGAATTGTACATGGTACACCGCAACAGCCTGATTATTCAGGCAATGAGCGGTATTTGCCGGAATATTGACTTCATCGGGCGCATTGACGGCTTTTTCTGGAAAGAGCTTTCACGGCTGGCATACAATAACTGCGAACTGCTGCTTGATGCGGTAGAGGAATTCTGCGGAGGGCCTTCCTTCCTTTTCAGCCCGCAGGGTGAGCAAATCATGCGGGAACATTCCCAGAAGAATGAGGTCATGCTGCCGGCGGCATCGGTTTACCGTGATATTCCGATTGATTACGACAGCATTTACCGCAGGAGCGAAACACCGCTGACCGAAAAGGAACAGCGCCGTTATGAAAAGACCTGCAACGGTCAGACGCTGACGAATGCTTCACTGAAAGATACGATTGCAGTAATCGCATACGATTGGTTTGACGATCCCGCCAAACAGTATATGGCAAAGAACATTCTGGCGGTCAACGCCTTTGACCATACTGCACACCTGCGTGTCCGTGACAAAGCCCGCTTCAAAGAACTGGTTGCCCGTCACAAACGCGTCATGACCTACTATTTCACCAACAAGGAACAAATCGAACAGGAATACCGTGAGGCTGCCAAAACGCTCAAGACAGAAACTTTCTGGCGCAAATATCTCGGAATGTAAGAGCCGGAGGTACGCTGCCGTTCTGCTGATGAACAAAAACAGACCGGACCCGACGATGAGAAGACATCATCAAGGTTCGACCTGTTTTTTTGATGTTCCGGAAGAGGACAGTGTTTCTGTCTGTCAGCGGCGGAAATTTCCGTCAGGTGCTGAACTTCTGGAGGAAGGCTTTTGTGCGTTCGTTGGAAGGATTGTCAATGACTTTTTCCGGAGGACCCTGTTCTACAATCACGCCGCCGTCCATGAAAATGATGCGGTCGGACACGGCGTGTGCAAAGTCAATTTCGTGGGTGACGATAACCATTGTCATTTTTTCTGCGGCAAGGTCTTTCATGATGCGGAGAATGCCCGCCGTGATTTCGGGGTCGAGAGCGGAGGTCGGTTCGTCAAAATAGAGAATTTCCGGATTCATGACCAGAGCGCGGGCGATTGCCACACGCTGCTGCTGACCGCCTGAAAGCTCGCAGGGGTAGGCGTTCAGCTTTTCTGACAGACCCACTTTTGCAAGAATTTTCTTTGCTTCTGCCAGCACTTGTTCCTTGTCACGCTTCATAACATGAATGGGGGCATCGCACACGTTTCTGATGACGCTGTAATGAGGGAAAAGGTTGAAGTTCTGAAAAACCAGACTGAATTTTGACCGTGCTTCCTTCATTTCTGCCTTTGAAGGGTAAACCGCCTGATGGTTGATGCTGCGGACGATGCGTTTTTCGCAGTAGTAAAGCTCGCCGTCGTCCATCGTTTCAAGAAAGGTGGCACAGCGGAGCAAAGTAGATTTGCCCGAACCCGAAGGCCCCAGAATCGAGATTACTTCTCCTTTATTGACAGTCATGCTGATATCCTGCAAAACCGTTTTTCCCTCGAAACTCTTGCTGAGATGGTTGATTTCAAGTAATTTCATGGCGTTCCGTTACTGAAAACTTATAAAAAGTTATAAAAGCAACTTTTATGTTTCATTCCCTGTTCATCGTGTCCACTTTCAATAAAAAATCTGCTCATGTTTGATATGACACTCCGAAGGCTTAAACTCCCCGCTCACGAACAGGGTACATATACACAAATCAGAGAAGTTGATTTTGTGCATTTTAATATTACGTTTTTGGAACTGTGTCTTGTGCTGCCACACTTGTACCGAACGGACTGGTTACCGCCCTGACAGCGAATGACTGCGCTGTACCCAGAGGGGTGTTCCTGCCCTTGTCACAGCAGTAATGGCTAACCGCTAATCTATTTTCCTTTCGTAATATTTACTCTGCCATCAGTGCTTGGTTGTCGCACAGGCTTCGTATCTTCTCTGATTTTAACATCAAGCTGCATTTCGTCAATTTTTCAATAACGGTTTTCACCTCTCTTTCTTTTTGAAAGTTGTTTTGATATGTTGCTAAAATTGTTTTAACCGTTAAAACCCGCTCCGTTATCTGTAATAGTTGAGCTTCTTTTCAATCGTGCCCATCACGAATGCCACGATAAAGTTGAATACATAGTAGAAAATGCCTGCTACAAACAGCGGTATCAGGTTGGAATAGGTGGCGGCAATCTGCTTTGCGATTGTGAACATTTCAAGATAGGTCAGGACAGATGCCAGAGAAGTGTCCTTTACGAGGGTAATGATCTCGTTGGTAACGGGCGGGAGTACGTTCTTTGCCATCTGCGGGAAAATGATCCGGCAGAAGGTCTGCGCTCTGGAGTAGCCGAGTACAGCCGCCGCTTCTCTCTGACCCTTGGGAACTGCCTGAATGCCTGCTCTGTAAATTTCTGCAAAGTATGCCGCATAGTTCAGGGAAAAACCGATGATAACGGCGGTGAAACGGTAGCCTTCGTTCAGGCTGATACCGAATACATAGTACGGCGCAAAGCATACCACAATCAATTGCAGCATGAGCGGTGTACCTCTCATGATGGAAATGTAGATTTTCGCTATCCACTGGAACAGTCTGAAGCGGGACATACGCACAAATGCCAGCAGCAAGCCCAAAGGCAGGGCAAACAGCAGTGTCAGGAAGAATACAAGCAGCGTTTTTGTCATGCCCTGCGCCAGCTGACTGAGCATGAAGCCCCAGTAGATGCTTTTTTTGCCCTGTGCAGGAGCCTGAGAGGAAGAAAATACCTGTTCTTTGTCAAGGTTTTCGTCTTTTTCGTTCAGGCACACGCTGTCCGACAAGTTCCATTTTTTAGCGATCTCGTCAAATTTGCCGTCCTTCTTCATTTCGTACAGGACGGTCTGTACTTTGTCACGCAGTTCTGTGTTGCCCAGCTTGAAGCCGATACCGTATTGTTCGGGAGAAACTTTTTCCTCCAGCATACGGAAACTGTTTCCCCGTGAAGCAAGCTGGTAATTGGCGACACCGATATCCATGCAGACGGCATCTGCCATACCGCTTTCCAGTTCCAGAAAAGATGAGTTATAATCTGCGGTCTGGCGCAGTTCCTTAAAAGAAGCAGACAGTTCCTTGTTTTCTTTGACAGCGCTGTCACCTGTGAATGCCGCCAGTGCAGAGGAGTCCGCCTGTACGACAACAATCTTTCCTTTCAGGTCGGACAGTTTTTGTATGCCGGAATCGTTCCTGACAATAACGACTTGTGAGTTGTCAATGTAGGGTGCTGACCATGTGTATTCGTTTTCACGGCCGTTGATGGTGAAGCCGTTCCAGATACAGTCGATCGAGCCGCTGTCCAGCTCCATGTCCTTGTTATCCCAGATAATCGGCTGTTTAACGAGCGTCCAGCCCTGACGGGTGCAGACTTCCTGTGCCAGATCAAGGTCAAAGCCGACGTATTCGCCGTTTTCGTCCTTGTAGCCGTAGGGCGGGAACTCCGCATCAAAGCCTACTGTGAATTTTTCTCCTTCAGCAGAAACCTGCTTCGCTGGTGCAAGGCTGATGAACATTCCCACTATCAGCGAGAAGATCAGCACCGCACCGATGAAATGCCTGACCGAAGTATCCGGTCTGTTACGATGGTACATCATGTTTGTTTTGCCGTTAACACGGCAGCCTCCTTTGCTTTTTTTGACGTTACCCTGTCGGAAATGTGAGTTTGTGACACGCTTTTCATTTCCCGATCGACAGAGATCAAAGTTTTATTGTCGATTCAGGATAAATTTGACAATACCCTCATTATACAGTATTACTATCAACAAATCAAGACTGTTTTCGTTGAAACTGACGGTGACTGGCAGAATACTGCTGTCTGTTACGGCGGACGGCTACATATGTTGACTAAAATTTTACAGTATGGTAGAATGATAATACTTAAGAATAACCAATGGAGGAAGTAAATCATGGCTGAAAAACGAAATTCTTTTTCGGGGTCTATCGGGTTCGTACTGGCAGCGGCAGGAAGTGCTGTCGGACTGGGCAATATCTGGAGATTTCCGTATCTGGCGGCAAAGGACGGCGGAGGTCTGTTTCTGGTGGTCTACCTCATACTTGCCGTCACTTTTGGCTTTACGATGCTGATAACGGAAATTGCCATCGGACGCAAAACCAAGCAAAGTGCATTGACGGCTTACGGCAGGCTGCATAAAAAGTCCGGCTGGATAGGTGTTGTCGCTACCATCGTGCCGTTTATGATTATGCCGTATTACTGCGTGATCGGCGGCTGGGTGCTGAAATACTGTGTTGCCTTCTGTACCGGTCAGGGAGCTGCGGCGGCGGGTGAAGGCTATTTTACGAATTTTATTACCGACTATGCACAGCCGCCCGTGTTTACCTTTATTTTTCTGGGGATTGTCGCTGTCGTCATTATTGCGGGTGTCAACAAAGGCATTGAATCCATTTCAAAAATATTGATGCCGGTTTTGCTGGTGTTTGTTCTGGCAATTGCGATTTTTTCCCTCACCATTCAGGGTTCGGAAGGCCGTACCGGTCTGGACGGACTGAAAATTTACCTGATTCCCAGCCTTGAAGGAAAAGACTTCGGTGATGTTTTTTCTACCGTCATGGACGCAATGGGACAGCTTTTTTACAGCATCAGCGTAGCAATGGGTATCATGGTCACTTATGGTTCTTACTACAAGGACAACAGCAACCTTGTGAAATCTGTCAATCATGTTGAGATTTTCGATACAATTGTTGCTTTCCTTGCCGGTATCATGATTATTCCTGCCGTATACGCTTTTCTGGGAGAGGACGGTTTACAGCAGGCAGGACCCGGACTGATGTTTATTGCCCTGCCAAAAGTTTTCCAGTCAATGGGTGCTATGGGCAGTGTAGTAGGGGCGGTGTTCTTTATCATGGTCTTTGTCGCAGCCCTTACCAGTGCGATTTCCATTATGGAGGTTGTTGTTGCCAGCATCATTGACAAGCTGGGCTGGGAAAGAAAGAAGGCAGCCATTCTTGAAGCGGTCGTTGGTCTTGTGATCGGCATTGTGATTTGTCTGGGATACAATGTCTTTTATTTTGAATGTCCGATGCCCGGCAATAAAACGGGTCAGCTGCTCGACATTTTCGACTATCTGAGCAACAACATTTTCATGCCGGTCGTGGCTATTGGTACCTGTATTCTGATCGGCTGGATTGTCAAACCCAAAACTATTATTGATGAAGCAACAAAGAACGGTGAGAAGTTTGGCAGAAAGACGCTCTATATCGTCATGATAAAATATGTTGCGCCGGTGCTTCTGTTTGCGCTGCTTCTCGGTTCTCTGGGGATCATCAGGTAGCGGACAGCGGTTTGTCTGCCGTGTTCTTTTGAGAACCGGATATTCTGTCCGGTGAGTGCAAACAGAATGACCGGAGGGCTGCCGTATCGTGAAAAAGCTGGTTGTCAGTTTTTCGGTTATCTGCTGATGAGGACTGCGGTCAGATAGAGAGAAACGAGCAGGAGCGTGAAGTTGTAACGGGTAGAGAAAAGAATAAGAAAGCCCAGACAGGCGAGGGGAATCAGCACGATAACTGACACAACGGTCAGGATACGGTCGGCTGATACAGGAGAAAGATGTCTGGAAAGCAGCATCATAAGGACTTGTCCGCCGTCTAAGGAATGAACCGGCAGGGCGTTGAAAATGCCGAGTGTCAGGTGAGCGGCAATAAAGGTCAGAAGCGGTATCCAGCCGGTGAACAGAAAAAGAAGCCATGTCAGAAAAGCTGTCATGAAATTGACGGCAACGCCGGCAGCAGCGATAACAGCGGACTGTGAAGCGCTGTGAAGGGACTGGCGGCGGTCAATGATGGCAATATCGAACAAAGAGGGCCTGATACAGTCCGGCGGGGTGTGAAAGTGCCGCAGGGCAAGCAGGTGTCCGGCTTCATGCATCAGGGCTGCCAGAAAACAGAGAAACACGTTCATGGATGTGTC
>CADCQO010000110.1 GCA_902803585.1 uncultured Ruminococcus sp. | reverse complement strand
GCAACCGAAACAGGTCACTTGGTTTTCTCTACAGTTCATACAGAGGGCGCTGCAAAGCCTATCGACCGTCTTGTAGATATATTCCCGCCTGATCAGCAGCAGCAGATCAGAGTTCAGCTTTCTACGTCACTTAAGGCTGTTATTTCACAGAGACTTCTTCCCCGTGCCACAGGCGGACGAGTGGCTGCATTTGAGATCATGTTTGTAACCACCGCTATCAGTAACCTGATTCGTGAGAATAAGGTTGCCAATATCCAGCAGAGCATCCAGCTCGGACAGCAGTATGGTATGATTACCATGAGCAAGAGTATTGATAACCTTCTTGCTCAGGGTCTCATCACTGAACAGATTGCAAGGGCTTGGAACTTTGATATCGGTGACACCGATGCGAGAAGATAAGGGAGTGAACAGCATTGAAGTATAAATACGTTGCGATGAACGCAAGAAACCAGAAGAAGGAAGGCGCCATTGAAGCTGCTTCACAGGCGGAAGCTACCAATCTTCTTCGTGAAAAAGGCCTTGTCGTTCAGGATTTAGTCGAACTTGGCAGCAACAGCGATGAACCCACCAGTATCTGGCAGATGGACTTTGGCGGAGATATTCATACAAAGAAAATCAAGCCCAAAAAGCTCCTGATGATTCTCAGCCAGCTGGGTATGATGATGAAAGCCGGTATTAACCTTTCTCTTTCCATGCAAATTATGATTGACTCCGAAAAGGATGTCAGCATGAAGAAGATCCTTCGTGAGATCAATGAGAATCTGTATTCAGGTTTTACCCTTTCCCAGTCCATGAAAAACTTTGCCGGTTTCCCGCCAATCTATATCAGCATTGTTGAAGCCGGTGAGGCAAACGGTCGTCTTGACGAGGCATTCGAACAGTGTGCCCTGATTTGTAAAAAGGATATGGCCCTTTCTGGTAAGATCAGAAGTGCATTGATGTATCCTGCTTTTCTGATGGCTCTGGTATTGATCGTTGTTATCATTCTGACTGTATTCGTATTGCCGACATTCGCCGGAATCTATGAAAGCTTCGGTGGCGACCTGCCCGGACTGACTAAGTTTATGATGGGCTTCTCCGACCTGTTGATTCATTGGGGCTGGCTGATTGTCATCCTGATTATTGCTGCAATCTTCATTTTCAAGACCGTCAAAAAGACCAATGCCGAGTTTGCTATGTGGCTGGCGCGAATGTATCTGAAAATTCCGCTGGTCGGTCCGATTATCAGACAAAGCTCTCTGGCAAGATTCTGCCGACTGATGTCTACCCTGACAGATGCAGGTATTCCTATTCATAGAGCAATGGCTCTGGCAAGAGATGCTGTTCCGAACATCTTCGTTCGTGAAAGAGTACAGGATGTTCTGAATGATGTACAGATCGGTGTCACAATCCATGAAGCAATGGCGAAGCACCCGGTATTTGATCCGATCCTGGTTTCTATGATCCGAGTCGGTGAAGAATCCGGTATGTTGGGAGACTCCCTGTTTAAGATGGCTGAACTGTTCGAAAGTCAGACAGATGAATCCACGCAGCGTATGACAGACATGATGACGCCTATTATGACAGTTATCATCGGTGTCGTTGTTGCAACACTGGTTATCTCCATGATTCTCCCCATGTTCGGTATGTACAGCTTGGTTGGTTCTTCCGGTTCCAGCTCCTCATAAATCAAAAACAAAAAACAGCTCGGTCGACATCTGTTCGGCCGGGCTGTTTTTATGGATAATATTATTAAAAATAATTCCCAAGTAATTTAAAATTCAATAATAATGCAGACTTTCTATCAAAACTTAACAAAGTATGAGTAAAAAATTTGGCAAGGAAAATTGTTAAAAAAATATTGAATTGATTTTTTTTTATAGTATAATAGAAATGAATAAATATAAGTGGGAGAATGCTTAAAAATGCGGCAATTAAGCATTCGGAAGGAGGAGAAAGTTGATGAAAAAACGACTACCGGCAAAGATTCCCAAGCTCAGATCCAAAAAAGGTATCACATTGATCGAGATTCTTGTTGGCGTGGCGATTATTGTCATCGTGTTCGGTGCCACACTGAGTGCAATGACAAACGGCTACAGCAAGGTGCTCTACAATGCGGAGACTAACAAGTCGGCTGCAGAAGGCGGTTCAATCAACGAGGTTATTCTCGAGGCAGTCAAGAGACAGGGGTTTGCCAATGCAGAGGAGTGCTTCGATTACTTTACCAATGCGGATAACGCTGTGCATGGAGCTGCCAAATCTGCAGATGACACAATCCAGTATGTCAACTATGCGCAGTTTCCTGTCATGAACATTGACAACCAGTATGCAATCAACATGGAAGCGGAAAGTATTGTCTCCACGGAAAATGGCGATCATCGTTTGAAGGGACTGGAGATCCTTACTTCCATTAACAGTGTTGAGGGCGTTGTTGTCAACAGGTCATTTGTTGCCTACACAGAGCAAGAGACGTAAAGGAGGGTTGATATGAACAGAGTAAAATCAAAACGCGGCTTTACGCTGGTTGAATTGATCGTTACCGTGGCCATTCTGGGCATGGTTGCTTCGATGGGCGTTGGTATTGTGGCAAATGCTATCAAGAATTATTCAACCGCCTCCACAACCTCTCAGGAACAGGATACGGCGCTCAAAATTGAGAAGTTTATCCTGAATAATGCAAGGGTTGATTCGTCTGTGATGACCCTTCCCTCCATCCAGGTTCCTAAATCGGACATTACGGCGCAGTATGTCTATTTTAATGATAACAGACTGATCACTCTGTCCTCCGTCATTGAAGATCTGAACCAGCCTCCGGTTGTGACCCAGATCTCATACGATGGAGTAGAAAGTGTCACCCTTCAGATCAGACGTCAGAAGCCGCAGAAGGATTCGACGTTGTCTAAGAAATGCTATATGTATCTGACATATACCATTAAAATGGTTAACGGCTATACCCTTGAGGGTCAGGCTGTAATGAATAACATTGATGCCAGCAGTTATACTATGACAGGTGCCTCCAGTGACTCCTATACGGACTCCAATGAAGTCATGGAAATCACAAAGAATTCCACTGATGCCCTGGTACTCGTCAAATAATCATTTAGAAAGGAGATTTCATGTTTATGCGCAACGGGATTTTAAACAAAAGCCGAAAAGGTTTTTCGTTGCCGATTGCCATTGCAATCAGTGCGTTTCTGATTATTATTTCTGCATCGCTGCTGTTTATTGCTGTACAGAGTACATCCAACACCAGTGTTGAAATCAGCGGTAGACAGGCATACCTGAATGTACGCAGCGCGCTGGAATATGCAGAGGCCTACTATAGCAATAACATCACGGACTATTCCTCCATCGGCACAGAATATCTCATTATGAATGATGATGGTGGCACTACCTCTCAGGGCGCAACCGTCACCAAAAATGTTGCCCAGACAGAAAATGCGGTAACTTATGTTATTGCTCGCTATCAGAAGCCCGAAAATTCCAACAAGGCAGTCCTCAAACTGACAGCCCTTTGCCGTTATTCAGATGCCTTTGGCAACAAGGGAAAGGTTGCTCGTCTGAGCGTCAGCTTTACTGTTGGTTCCAGCGGTCCTAACCGTCTGACGATCGTAAAGCTGCCCCAGAAGAATGAATCCTTGGGCGGCGGCGACAGCATTACCCTGCACGTCAAAAAGCCGGTCGGTATGGATTATCAGCTGACCTACTACATCTGGACATACAAGGATACAGCAGGTGCTTATTCCGGTTACGATGAGGGCAGCGGTGATATCAGCTATACCTATAAACCGAATGTATCTGACCTGAACAACACCACCATTTCTGAAAACGACGTCAAGCCGAATGCAGAGTGGGCTACTAAGGAAGATCCGGTCAAGAAGCTGCAGCAGGGTCCTAACGGTATCATGGCTGACAGCGGCGGCGGCTGGTTTACCGGTGAATACTTCATCAAATCCGGTCGTGTACCGTGGTTTAATATCATCTTTGCAAAGCAGGGCTCCATCCTGAACGATGGTACCGGTGCCAACAATATCTATAACTCCCAGACCAACGAAATGTTCCATCTCTGGTATCTGAATCCTGATGATAAGAATATCTACTTTGAATTCTTTGACTATCAGAAGCAGAAGGACGGCCACACCTATTATACCAAGTATTATAAGGGTAGTGACTGGGACGGCAAGAAGGGTCTGGAAGATACGATTCTTGTTTATGTTAACAACCCCAAGACATTGATCCATTTTGCAATGATGGGCCGTGACGCTGAAAATACCGTTACCTCCCTGGCAGCAGGCGAGTATCCCGTCATCAATAGCGTTTCCGTACCGATCAGCGGTCAGAGTTTTATTTCTGACGGTGAAAAGAAATCCGGTAACATTGCAATGACCTATGAAGGCTGCGGTTGGTGGGTTGCCAATGTTGAGGCTTGCGAATCCTTCAGCATGACGATGACCTTCAAGGGCATTTCCAGAGTTGTCAGCAATATCAATGCTACTTCCGAGAGCAATGAATTCTGGCTGGTCTATAATCCCTTTACGGACAACATAATTGTTAACACCTCTGAATCCAGTGCACTGAGTGACCTGGGTATCGATGAAAACGCATACGTTACCGTTCATGCAAAGGTTGCCGACTACACCAGAAAAGCAAACCCGAAAATCGGCTATGGCAATGTTGGTCTGAACTCCACCACCGGACAGATCAAACTCCGTGATGCCGTACTGGAAGCCAAAAAATTCAAGAAAGAAAACTATACCGATACTTCCTATCAGCCTCTCCAGGCTGCTATTGACGACGGCTTTGCCACACTGGCAGATGTCGACTTCATCAAGAATCAGGAGGGCGATACTTCTGCCAAGAAGATTGCCAATGCCAATGCCGCCTATGAGGCAAAGACGGCTGCGATCAATAACGCTATCAAGGGTCTGGTTGCCAAGACAGCAACAAAGGCACAGCGTTCCGCCTTTGATAAGGTTGTGAAGGACGCCAAGGCTGTTGTGGATGCGGAAAAGAAGAAGATTAATTCTACCAACCCTGCCGACAGGCCACTCTATGATGTCAACTTCTTCAAGGCCTTTACCGGTGAAGACGGCACCAATTCTGCCTATGTCAGAGCTCTGGACGCCTCCGGCAGAGCTGACCTGAAGTCTGATGAGTGTATTGCTCTGAAGGACGAGCTGGAAGCAGAATATAAGGTTCTGATCAGACTCTCCTATACAGATACCGATGGCGTATTCCATCTCTGCGGTAAGCTGAACAGAAACACCTTGATCAAATACATCAGCAGTGTTGAAAAATTCAGAGACAGTGCTTCTTTTGAGGAAGCGTACCTTGGCACATTCAAAGTTAGACTGGCAGAAGCCGAAGTTGTTCGTGATGCCAAAGTGACAACACAGGAAGCTCTGAATAACGCTAAGACTAATCTGGAAAACGCTTACACAGAAATGTGTCAGCATTCCCTGATTCAGACAGACAAGACAAAGCTCAATGCCTTGATTGATCAGGCAAATACTCTTCTCCAGACTACCAGAGACTACACGGATGCATCCCGTACCGCCCTGCAGAAGCAGCTGGACAATGCAACCTCCAAGGTTGCCTTTACCACAGAGCAGAGCGAAGTAGATCTTTTGGCCAGAAACCTGGAGCGTGCGGTTCTTGGCTTTACTTATGTGAAACCCGAGAATACCATTGGCGAGCTTCTTACCAATAACCTTTACAGAGTGTGGGTTGATGGTTCTGCTGCTCCTGAGGACTACACCTATTATATAGACCTTTCTGCACAGGATGCTGCCGGTGCTGTGATGGTAGATATGTCTACCATGGAAAACTGGGGCACCAACCTGATTAAGGGTCTTGGTATCCGTTACATTAACGGAGTCAACTACAATGTTTATGCAACAGCAACCATTCATGTCAACAACAAGGAAGGCCAGGAAGTGGCTAGCAAGGTGATGAACTTTGCTGAGATGGCTGACGGCAATATGGTATTTGTGATTGCTGCAGATGGCACTGTTTCCATTGGTCAGTACACTACCGTTTATGCTGAGCTGCCCGACAGCCCGACTGTCAGAGTCAAGCTTGGTCCGAACAGTATTACTTCCGGTCAGGAGGGCAACTACTTTGTAGCCAAATACATCTACACGCCTGAAAACAAGGATAAGAATGTGTACTTTGTCTGCACCTATACCAACCCGGACCTGACAGAGACCACCATCTCCCTGTCCCCCGGTAAGGTATCAACACCCGGTGAGCATATCTTCAAGGCTTATTATTTCAAAGGGGCAACCGTGAAATCACTTGTTAAGTGCAACGATGTATATCCGAAATATGACCCCGTACAGGACGATAACAACGAACCCAACGCCGGCGGTACTCTTGCAGGAGATGACGATATCAAGATCGGCAAGCTCTCTGCAGACGGCGACTATATCTATTTCACTGACGTTGATAAGTGGGGCGGCTCCAAGGTTCATGCCTACTTCTTCAATAGTGCCGGTAAAGTTGGTGCAGAGTGGCCCGGTACGGTCATGACTTTCCACAAGACCAACTCCAGCAGTCAGAATGTTTATAAGATTGTACCTCCCAGTGATGCAACCAGTGTTGTATTCAACTGCGGCAGCGGCAACGCCAAATCTGCTGACACCATCTATACTCTCGGTTATGGCTACTATCGTGACGGCGGCTATAACGGAAATGTGTTCAATGTTGGATCCTGGCAGGAGGCTCAGAGCACCGGCGGCGGTGGTGGAACAGTCAATTACGAGAGCGACTATATCTACATTACCAATAACCACTCCTGGCAGAACCTTCATATTTATTTCTTCGGACCCAGCGGTGAAATCGGTGAGGCTTTCCCCGGCTATAACCTTGGCAACGATGAAAAATGGAAGACTAACGAGTATAATCAGGTAGTTTACAGAATCCATCCCCCTGTAGGCGCAAATCACTTTATTCTGAGCAACGGTACCTCTTCGTGTCAGACTGTCAATACCGCATTTACACTTGGTATGGGCTATTATGTTGACGGCGGCAGCGGTAATGCTCATGTCATGAAGGCATATGATGTCACTGGCGGCGGCGGAACCGGCGGCGGCGGCGGAACCGGCGGCGGCGGCGGAACCGGCGGCGGAGGAGGAACCGGTGGCGGCGGAACGACCGGCGGTGTGACCGGTCAGGTCGGCTTCATTGAGGGCGATCTCGAAAATGTCAATCTGCCCATGGCGTATGTGGGTGGCAATAAGGTCCGCATTCAGAACAACTCCTATGTGAATGTTTATGGTTCCGGCAGCAAGAACAATTCCTATGGTAATTCGATGCACAGCGGCAACCCCTTCGGCGGTGAAGGAATGAATGATAGTTCCGGCGGCCGTCTTGGTTCGGCTTCCCTGTCTGCATACTATGACTGGTATGAATTCAAGCTCCCCATTTCCAAGGAAGCGGAATATACCTTCGCTATTAAGGGAATGGATCCCGATCACCCCGAAGTCCAGAGCAAGAAGGTTGAAAAGGCAGTTGGCGATGTATGGTTTGAGCAGCTGGATAACTATACCGGCGGCAACGGCGGACATTACGCTAACCTCAATCTCTACACCTTTAACCCTGAAAATAAGAAGATCCAGATCGACGATAGTCTGAATGTATATTACAGACTGCCTGAAGGCTGGTCCAACCCGACCCTTAGTGTCAGCGGTCCTTTCGGCAGCCAGACTTATACGATGACGGATCGTCTGACTCGCGGGGGTAACGCAAATATTTATTATGTTTCCGATATTTCCAAGAATACTCCTTTTGTAACCTTTACTGCTACTAAGACCAATACAGACGGCACCAAGGAAACCATACAGCACGTTACCAGCCTGCAGGGCGGTGATAGTATCCTGTTCGATCCCACCTATGATAATGGGCGCGGCGACTGGACAACCTTTATCTCTGATATCGACAGACTGAGAAGAGTCGTTGAGTCCCTGAGAGGTTCCTACTATGGTAACAACATCGTAGATCGTTACAGTGACAAGGGTGAGCTTCTGAATGGTTCCTCCCGTCTCTACTCTGCGGGTCTGCTGGGTGCTTACTCACAGTACGCAAAGGCTAAGGTTACAGGCAGCGTTACCTATTACATCACGGAAATCACCGATGAGGGTGAAGTATCCAACTACAACAGATATGTGGCAGCACTCGAAGTCCTGACGGCATATAACGATCTGTATGATCAGATTATCAAGGCAAGAGAGTATATTGCAGATCCGTTGAAGAAGTCTGATATGAAGACAATGGATATTCACGGTTCAGGCGGCGGTGCATATCCTGAATATCTGACGAGAACCATTAAGGCCAGAAAGTATACCACCGGTTCTCTCAATACCCTGCGTCGAAGAATGGCAGAAGCAGAAGAAACGTTCCTCCAGAATAGCTCCCTTAGTGCTGTTCAGTCAGCTACAGAAGCTTTGAAGAGAGCCAAAGCTGGTCTGACGGTAGATAGTGAAGGTTCCATCGCTTGTGTACTCTTTGATTCTCAGGATAAGGTAGCATCCGGCTCCAAGTTCAAGATCAGATTCACAAAGGCTCAGAACTCTGCTGACTACATTGTTGAGAAGGTTGATGATTACAATCCCGAGAGATATCCCATCATCTTCCTGACCACTGATGAAGACGGCAATCCCTATGACAAGATCTATAATGTATCCTTTATCGAGGTCAAGGACGGTGTTGAGGTTCCGCTGACTCCTTCGAAGCCAAGTATGTCCATGGATGATGCGTGGGTTTTCATTGATACCAAGAATGCACCCGTCTGGAAGCAGAATACCGCATCGGATTATCGTGAGATTAACTCTGATATCTTTGTACAGGATACGGCAACAGAAACTCAGACTTACACCATGAAGCCCTATGGCAGCTCCGTCAAACCCATGACCCTGCTCTTTACTACCGATGCAGAGGTTCGCTTCTTCAACGGAACATCCTACACCATTAAGGCCGGTGCCTACTTCTTTGAAGCTTCTGATGCAACAGATGAAAACTCCGTTATTTATGGCGGAACCCTGGATCTGTTCTCCGATAAGGCGATGGCGTATTTCACGAATCCCAGCAAATACGGTCAGTATGTTGTCAATGACAAGGATATCCGCGGCAACACCATAACCGGTGTCACCGATGGTGTCACAGCCGGATGGCATACCGGTACTTCCCTGACAGATGGAAACACCTTCAGTGTTGCACAGCGTAACATTGGTGGCTATGTCAATCTCGATGTATCCGAAGGAAAGTTTGACAACCCGGCTCCCTACTCCTTCTATGCAAGTGAAGGTCTGTATTTCAGATGGAGCTCAGAAAACCCGCTGAAGGTCTACAATAAAGTAACCCTCTCCGGCGGTGAGATTCGTCTTGGCTTGTCCGGCACTCTGGAAGGTATGCAGAAGAATCAGCCTCACTTCTATCTGGCTGGTGAATATGGCACCACCGAGATGACGGTTGAATTCCTGACCGATATCTTTGTCAAGTACAAGGATAAGAACAACGACGAGCATTCCTTCGCAATTCGTGAAGGTAAGTACATCATCAAGAGAGATCCTACCAAGGATGAAATGATTGATACCGATGACTTTGTAGCTGACCTCTTTGATGAATCCTACTGGAAGAGCATGGAGTACATTACCTATATCGGCCGCGGAACAGCGGACGAAGATGGTAATGGTCCCACCGGCAAGCTGATTGACGGCGTTTACGGTGATTAACAGCTGATTCCCCGATTCTTACAAAGGGCATTCTCCGAAAGGAGGATGCCCTTTTTTGGGTGGTGTGTCGGTCATGACACTAATCTCACAGGTGAAAGTCCTGTCACGGGTAGTTACCGCCAAGTGTAGCGAACCGCAAGCTGTTTGCAGTAATGTAAACAGGGGAGGAAGCGGTG
>CADCQO010000109.1 GCA_902803585.1 uncultured Ruminococcus sp. | reverse complement strand
TCAAAGTGGTATGACGGCGGCGATTACAGCTATCGTCATTATGATGAATCTCGTTACAGAGCCTTGAATCTGCATAGCGTATTTAACAAGGGAACTATCGAGTTTCGCTTATTTAATTCCACGCTTCATGCCGGTGAGGTAAAAGCGTATATCCAACTGTGCCTTGCGATAAGCCATCAGGCACTTGTGCAGAAGTCGGCAAGGAAAACCAAAACGCAGTCAGACAATGAGAAGTACACCTTCCGAACATGGCTGTTAAGATTAGGACTGATAGGTGACGAATTCAAAACAGCCCGTCAGCATCTGCTTAAAAACCTTGACGGAAATATTGCATGGAAGGATCCTGCACAGGCTGAAAGGCAAAAAGAAAGGCTGGCAGCTCTTCGCAGTATCGAACAGCAGCCGCATGATAACAGCGAAACAACAGAAAATTCAGAACAGCCCGAATCGGAATCCGACACACAGGACGAATCCGGGTCGGGCAATTCTATGAGAATGTAAAGGAGCGAAATATTTATGGAAGAAGAAAAAAGACTTTATGTTGCCTACGGCAGCAACCTCAATCTGTATCAGATGAAATTCAGATGCCCGACGGCAAAGCTCATCGGGACAGGCATAGTAAAGGATCACGAACTGCAGTTCAAAGGTCGCAGTGACTGTGCGTTCGCAACTATCACACCAAAGCACGGCGGTACAGTTCCTGTTGCAGTATGGGAGCTGAAGGAATCGGATGAAAAATTCCTTGACAGATACGAGGGCTATCCCTCCCATTACTTTAAACGATTTGTCCCAGTTGAAATGAAAAACGGTAAGACCATAAGCGGCATGGTATATATCATGAATCTCCGTCAGAACTTCGGTGTGCCGTCCGACAGCTATGTCCATACCGTAAGCGAGGGCTACCGCAACTGCCGCCTCGATATTTCTGTTCTGAAAGATGCGATCAGGCAGAGCGTGTCCCGATATGCAGATACGATAAGCGACCGCCTGATAAACTCGATAGGCTATGAGCAAATGGGGCTGTTCGATTTCGATATCGCAGAAATAAATATCGAGGAAGATGATGACGAGGATATCAGTGATGAAATGTATGCTGAAGACTATGAAGATCAGGAGGAAGATGAAGATGATGAAGAATTGGATGATGAGAATTCTTTCATCCCCATTCAGTGAGGGCAGCTATGAATGAGAGAAGAAAACTGAAACGACAGCTCGGCAGGAATTATAAATACAAACGCTACATGACCGCAGGCGAGGCAAAAAATCTTTTGAACAGCAAGACAAAGGATAAGCACGAAAAGCTCTATGCCTCATTAAAAGTCGGATGCGTGAAGATCAATGCCGTTCTGTTTCCTACACCGACAGGAATGACCTTCGGCTGCGATATTCTCGTTAAGGACAAGCCCGACAGTAAGGAGTGGATATGTTATGACAGCATCGCAGAGCCGTTCCGATATGCTGCGCTGAATCTGGAACAGGAGTTATTTGACATTCTGGACAAGGAAGTGCGAGAACAGGGGCTATCCTATACTGAGTGCAATTTTGAAAAGTTGAACGGCAAAACGGTAAGCAAAGCCTGAACCGCCCTGTGAGAGCCGTGTCCGCCCCGTGTGCGATTTTCAGCAAAAAATCGGGAAAGTACCCCACCACAAAGATAAAAGCCGATTTGAGCCGTTTGTAGCGATTTGTGCGAAAAGCCGATGAATGCTGAATGATTGCCATAAATTGACGGCATCGGAGGGCAAGATGGGCGGTTTCGGGAGGGTGTATTTAAAAGCAGGAGAAAGGCACGGGGTCAGAAAAGCCCCGTGCCAAAGACACAGCAGCCGGCAGAGCCGACAGCAATGCGGTTTCAGAGAGTCACGGCTCAGGGGTCAGATTTCAGGCTTCGGGGTCGGTTTGAAGGTCTATACCTCACAAAGCACCGATGAATACAAGATTTTTTAGGGTGTCGGATCTGTGGCTCAGACAAAAAAGGAGGTTTTGCGCAAGTGGAGCAATCTGAAAGAACAAAAGACTTGAAACACAAATTTGCTCTGTGGATCAGGGAGTCCACAATGGAGATCATAGAGCAAAAATACCGAGCAGATAACTGCTCAAGCAAAAGCGAATTTATAGAAAAGGCTATTCTTTTTTACACAGGCTATCTCGATTCCAACAGCAGCGAGGAATACAATTCAAAAATGCTTACGTCAACATTGAAATCAATTATAGAGGAAAGCGACAATCGTATCGGAAGATTGATTTTTAAAATGGCGGTTGAGCTGGCAATGACGATGAATATTATTGCAGCCACATATGATATTGACGATACTTCTCTGGAAAAACTTCGGGGCGAATGCGTCAAGGAAGTAAAGAAACGAAATGGCAATTTTTCCTTTGACGATGCTGTGAAATGGCAGAAAGGATAGTGATTATGGCAAGGCTTATAACAAAATTCAAGTATATGAAGCCCC
>CADCQO010000108.1 GCA_902803585.1 uncultured Ruminococcus sp. | reverse complement strand
CGCCGCTATGGTGACAGAATCGGCTACACCAGCCATTTCACCATCTACGACACGGACGACCAGAAACGCCTCATCAAGGAATGTATGAAAACGCTGGATATTGATGAGAAAATCCTTCCTGTCAAAACCATCACAGCAGAAATCTCCAACGCCAAGGACAGCATGACCGATACAGAAGCCTATCGTCAGCAGGCCGCTTCTGATGCCCGCCTGATGTCCGTTTCCAAAATCTACACATTATATCAGAAACGGCTGCTTGCTGCTGATGCAATGGACTTTGACGACATTATCTTCAATACTGTTATACTGTTCCAGAAATGCCCTGATGTCCTCGCAAAGTACAGTGAACAGTTCCGCTACATCATGGTCGACGAATATCAGGACACCAACCATATCCAGTATATGCTGGTACAGCTTTTGGCAGGGCATCACCATAATTTGTGCGTTGTCGGAGATGATGACCAGAGTATCTACCGTTTCAGGGGAGCAACGATCCGCAATATCCTCGATTTTGAAGATGACTACGACTTTTCACGTTCCATCAGGTTAGAGCAGAACTACCGCTCTACCAAAAATATCCTGTCTGCCGCCAATAGTGTCATTGCACACAACTATGAGCGGAAGGCCAAGACCCTCTGGACACAGAACGAAACAGGCGATAAAATTGTCGTTTATTCGGCAATGGACGACAGGGACGAAAGCGACTATATCGCCGCAGAAATCAAGAAACTGAACCAGAACGGCACTCCTTATGCCAATATTGCCATTCTTTACCGTATGAACTCGCAGTCGCAGGGAATTGAGCGGGCGTTCATACATACCAATATCCCTTATCGCATCATCGGCGGCCGCCGTTTCTATGAACGTAAGGAAATCCGTGACATGATATCCTATCTCACTGTCATAAGCAATCCGCACGACAACATAAGATTAAAGCGAATTATCAACCTGCCTAAACGGGGTATCGGAGAAAAAACTGTCAGCACTGTTGAAGAAATCAGCGTCACACTCGGTCAGAGTATGCTTGACACCATGCGTCAGTCAGAACAGTTTGAGTCCATTGCCAAAAGCAGCAAAAAGCTGACCGTCTTCTGTGAACTGATCGAACAGATGAGCGCACTGCTTCAGACAATGTCCATTCATGAAATGTACGAACAGCTTCTGAAAGAACTGGACTATCAGCGTTATGTGCTGCTTTCCAATGACTATACAGAATCTGCGGTGGAAAACATACAGCAGCTGGCAACTGCCATCGCACAGTATGAAGAAGAAAACGGCGATGAAGCAACCCTTCAGGGATTTCTGGAGGAAACCGCCCTTCTGACGGACATTGATGCTTACAGCGAGCAGGAGGACTGTGTGACCCTGATGACCCTGCATTCCGCCAAAGGTCTGGAATTTGAAAACGTCTTTATTCCCGGTATGGAAGAAAATATTTTCCCCGGCTATCAGTCAACCCTCAGTGAACACGAGATGCAGGAAGAACGCCGTCTGGCTTATGTTGGCCTGACAAGAGCCAAAAAACACCTTTTCCTGATCCATGCCAGCAGCCGTATGGTGTTCGGTCATACAAACCGCAACAGACCTTCCCGCTTTATCGCAGAAATTCCTGATGAACTGAAAGATATGCGCAGGAAGGAACTTCCCAGAAGCGCCCTCGCACAAATCAATATGCCCTCTCCCAAAGAAATCCGCAAGGCTGACATCAATTTCAGCCATATTATCACGCCTACCTCTGCGCCTGTGACCGCCCAGCATTTCTCGATAGGTATGCGTGTCTGCCATAATAATTTCGGCGAAGGCACTATTCTGGATATCCGCCCCATAAAGGGAGTCGGAGATATGCTGGAAATCGCCTTTGACAAGGTTGGCACAAAAAAACTGACCGCCAACGCCCGACTGACCATATTATGATGTTACGGAGGAACCCGATATGCCCGCCATCGTTTCGCACTATTTGTTAGCGGAAAGAGTCCGCTGCGCCCTCAAAGAACAGATGCCTCATCTGGCTATCAGCAGCACCGCCTTTACATGGGGTGCTTCAGGGCCCGATATCTTTTTTTCCCACAGACTGCTTCCCCATCAGCGAGGCCGGAGTCTTCGTGCCATCGGCTCTGAAATGCACAACAAGCCCGCCCATACTCTGCTGAATTATCTTGTCAGCTATGCACGGTATAAAAAAGATGATATTGCTATGAGCTACGCGCTGGGCTTTGTCACACATTACGCCTTTGACTCTATCGCGCACCCTTTCATACTGTACTTTGCAGAGGTCATGTCCTATCATCAGCCCGAAAAACACCGCACGGTCTGCCATAACGAGATTGAAGCGTCACTGGATACCATTCTGCTGCATACAGAAAGAAAACAGAATATTGTTGATTTCCGCCTGCAGGACGCAGCACCGCTTCATCCCGCCGTCAACTATTCCATTGCCCATGCCCTGCAAAGCTACCTGCTGTATGCCTTCAAAAAGGGTGCTTATATTTCTGAAATCGTTCAGGCGCAAAAGGACTGGCACAACTCCCTCGCCGCTCTCAGCGACAACACCGGTATGAAACATCTGATGATTCAGAAAGCAGAAAAGTTCATTGGGCTTCCTCCGCTGCTTTCACCCATGTTCCGCCTGAGCTGTCCTGACCTTTCTCTCGACCCCGCTAATCTTCACCACACAGCATGGTTCAACACGCAGGACAAAACCGAACACACCGATTCGTTCCTTGAACTGACCGATCAGGCAGAACAGCTTTCTCTTCGTCTTATCGGCACACTTCTTTCCGGACGCGCACTTACTGCCTCCCAGTGCAGTGCTTCCTTCTCCGGTCACTGATGCACTCCCCCGCAGCTGACACAATCCTTTCAGAAAGCAGAAAAAATCTCGGTATCTTCGTACAAAACGGATACCGAGATTTTATATTTTGGTCAGAACATTCCGGTCAAGACTGACCGTCACTTTCAATTATTCTGAAGCCGGCCGTCACTTGCAGACTTCTGCTTCAGTTATTCCTGATTGTTTTTTTTAGCGGACGTTTCTTCGATGGTTTCTTCAATCGCCTCATCAATTGCCTCGTCATCACAAACTGCATCAGGGTCAGCATAGGCAATGGTAATATCCTGCTCGTCCGGATCTTTTTTTGCGCCATTTTCATCTACTTCGTCAATGTCAATGACTTCCTCCACCCTGATGCCTTTCTTCGGTACACCATAACGAAGCGTATATTCATAGCGGGCTCTTGCTTTTTTCAGGCGCAGCTTTGCAGCATTGATCTCTTCTGTCAGAGCCGCTGTTTCGCTCTCCTGCGTTTTCCTGCCCTCCAGAACCGCCATATACTGCTGTCCAAGTGCTGCGTAAGCATTCTGAAGTGCCTTTTTTTCGCATATGATGACGGCTTTCAGACGATTCAGATGCGCTGCCTGACGATTTTTTTCTACGAGGAAATCAACAGACTGCGAAATGGCACTTCCGACTCTGCGAATAATTTTCATAGCAATAGCCTCCCGTTAACAAATTCAGTGTTATTATATCATATTTTTTTCAGAATGAACAGTCCTTTTCAGCAGGAAACTATTGCCCTTTGAAAAATGCCTGTGTTTCTCCATATTCTCCTGCAGCTATCAGATAGTCACTGCGATTTTTGATGATGCGGAACGCCATCAGTCCATGAACAACACCCTCGTAGTAGTATGTCGTGTCGTCCAGACAGGAAGCAGTCGTTCCCCAATAACCGCCGCCCTCCAATGCTAACGCTTCTCCGTTTTCCCCTGTGATAAATGCGGTGATATCGCACAGCGTACCGCCTTTTGCAACCGGAAAACCATCCAGATCTATTTCGTACTCGGCAATCGCATATTCTTCATTGTCCTTCGGTTCAAAATAGTAACCGCCCTGCTGCTGTACCAGACGCTTGACTTCTTCATTCACCCTTGCGCCCCTTCTGACAGACAGGACACGCACAGGGACATTGACATACCCGCCGTCCTTAGTGCAGTATTTCGCCGCTGTACCCCATTCGCCAAAAGATAAAGGCTCTTTGGCAGTGCTGTCAGACGGGAAAGGCTTCTCTGCGTCCTTTACCTGATAGGAAATACCCGTGCCGCTGCTTTCCTCCTGTCCGTCCTGACTGCTTTCCTGCGGAACAGAAGAAACAGACTGTGAAGCGGGGGCAACAGAAGACGAGGAACTTTTATTTTTCTCAGAAGAACAGCCGCAGGACAGCAGCACCAACGCGCTGACCGATAAAAGACAGAGTATCCGTTTCATTGATAATGTCCTCTCGCTCAGTACAGCATAAGTGTGTCACCATTGACCCGACAATCGCATTCATAGCTTTCGTACTGGTCAAGCACAGCATCGTAGAGATAGAAGTAGGTAAACTCCTGCTGGCTTTCTTCGCTGAAAATCGTTTTCTTCATCACGCAGTAACGATTCTCGATACAGGTCATAAAACTGCCAAGACTGTTGTCAAAGATAACGCTTGCCTTACTGTTGATGATGCCCTGAACCTGTGTCTTTGTTTTTCCGATGGTCACAGCAAACAGCTTGAAGGGCTTTTCTTCAACCATGTAGAAAGTACCGTTTTTCGGCAGATTAGGTGCAGCTTCTACCGACAGCGTTCCCGCCAGAAGGTCATAACTGCAGATTTTCTCTGTACCTGAACGGAATTCCTTTGCACGGAAATAGACTTTATTCTCGTCCATTCCCATATAACGCACAAGTGCCTTGATGTCTGCACTTGCCAGACATTTTCTTGCAACAGTTTCCTTGCCTTCTTCAATATCCCTGATGACATCAGCGGTCTTGCTCAGCCAGATATTATCTCTGATATCGGCGCTGACCCATCTCTGTTCACGATAATAATGCTCCTTGATGCTCTCCTCAGCAAAGGGATCGAGCAGCAGCAGACAGGACTCTCCGTTAACAGTGATGGACTTGATATTTTCACAGCCAAGACGGGTAATCATGGCAGCATTCACAAGGTATTTACGGTTTGTTCTGATATTGTAGAGATAGCAGAGGCAGTCACAGCCCTTGATCTCTTTGTACTTCTGAAACATCTCTTCATTTGCTTCATCAGGCCCCATATAAACCAGCAAATGATCGCTGTCCAGCGCCATACACTCTCTGAATGCGCCTGTGCAGACAATCTTCCGGCGATTCATCTCGCCGCCGCTCTTTTTGTCGATCTCTATCAGCCAGAAACTGTTTGTACCGTTTTCCAGTACCATGATAATCGTCTTGTCAAAAGCATAAATGTGTTCTACATAGGTGGGATCATCCAGCGTGTAATTCATTACCAGACGTTCTTTTTTCGTCTTACGGTTATACTCCAGAAGAAACAGGTCGTTGCGGCCTTCATCGTTTCTTTCCTCATAGTAGTATATGTATGACGGACTTACGTCTACGAGTTCGATGTGTCTGTCAGAAAAAACATTTCTGATATCAATGACAGTCATTTGCATATCCTTCTTTCTTTTTATTGTAACCTCATTCAGAAGCTGCCATTATTGCCGCCGTTGGGGTTATCAGAGGACGGATTATACGGAGGATAGCCCTGCGGAACATTCTGCTGCGGGTAGCCCTGCTGAGGGTTATACTGCGGATAGCCCTGCTGGGGGTCATACTGCGGTGCGTTCTGCTGCGGGTAGCCCTGCTGGGGGTCATACTGCGGTGCGTTCTGCTGCGGGTAGCCCTGCTGGGGGTCATACTGCGGTGCATTCTGCTGCGGGTAGCCCTGCTGGGGGTCATACTGCGGTGCATTCTGCTGCGGGTAGCCCTGAGGAGCATTCTGCTGAGATGTTCCGTCCGGTGTATAGTAAGCATTCGGCTGGTTGGGCTGTGATACATCAAAGCGCTGATTATTATCTATCACCGGATAATTCTGCTGGGGCTGTTGGGGCTGCATATAGGGGTTCTGCTGCTGACCGCCGAAATTCATTTGCGGCGCATTCTGCATAAAGGGATTCTGTACCGGTGCAGGTGCAGCTGGTGTGACAGAACCGTCCGGCGCAATACCATACTGCGGATTAACAATGTGTTCCGCTACTTTCGGCTGCTGCGGATTCTGAGGGCCTCCGAACAATTTCTCTTTGATTCCCATAATAATCATCTCCATAATTTTGTTGTTTATTTCTCAGACAAAAACAGAAAGCCGGCGGGCAAACTGCTGTCTGACAATGTTTTTCTTTGCCGTCAATGTGCTGTGGAAGCATTCTTTTTAGCGAAATACTCCCGCCGCAATGTTTCCACCTGCGCAGTAATATCACCGCTGAAAAGCGGGATATTGGTCTGCTGCTGCAAGCCGTACGGAACAGGCGGTGTAGTGATCGTGTAGCGATAGGTCTGACCGGTATAAGAAGATGCCGGACGGGCAGGCTGCACCGATTCAGAAGGTGCATTCTGCGGCTGTGCGGTCTGTAATGGTACAGAAGGTACATTCTGCGGCTGTGCGGTCTGTAACGGTACAGAAGGTACATTCTGCGGCTGTGCGGTCTGTAATGGTACAGAAGGTGCATTCTGCGGCTGTGTCGTTTGTGACGATGCCGGAGGCGCGGTTCTGGGCTTTGTCGGGTTGACCAATTCATCAATCGGTTTCAGAAGCGGATTAACCTTCTCCGGTATTTTCGACATATGACGGGTAGGTTTCGTACCCTGTCGTGCTGCCTGCCGTACCTCATTCAGCGGCTGTAAAAGGGGATTCGCTGACTGCACGTCATTTCTGGACGGTGCGGGCGGTGTCGGCTGGGACGGTGAATCTTTCAGAGCGTTCATGTCCATATCATCGCTTGAACCGATAGGAGGCAGAGCAGCTTCCGGCGGGCGGCGGCGTTTTTTAGGTTTTCTGCCTCTGTCAGGCGGAGCGGAGGCAAGCCCTATTTCATTATTGCTTTCTGCCTGCTGACGGGCAATATCCTCAAGGGAATAATGTTTGTCGGAAATCTGCCGTCCGCCGAAGGGCGTACTGGACGACTGAGGTTTGGCAGCAGGCTGGGGTGACTGCTGGGGCTGCTGCGGAGCGGGCATATTGGGAACAGCCGTTTCCGGTCTGAGTCTGTTGCCGCAGCGTACACAGAAATTAGAATGGTCAGGTACATCTGTACCGCATTTGTTGCAAATCATCGCTGACAGTCCTTTACTATAAAATCGTTTTCGCTCCATATGGTCAACAGTAAAGAATACTCTATATAGTAAAGTATATGTTATCCGCCACTATTTGTCAATTTAGGAAGGCGAATATTTTTAAAATTTTTACCAAAAAACATTGTTTATTTCTTTCTTTTCATATATAATGGTTATAGTTTGCTGCCACTTGACAAACATTCGCTGTCTGTATAAACTATACTGTAACACAGTTGCAGTGTTTTTTGTGTTGCATTCTGTGAAAAAAGGACGATTGCCTCAGATTTCAGCTGAACACACAAGAATTGAAACAAGCAAGGATAAAAAGGAGTATGAATGATGAATTTTTATGCAGCCTCTCTCAACGGATTAAAGCACATTCTCCATGCCAGCGGAGAAACCAGATACGAAAATTACATTGACGAATGTATCAAAGAATGGGAAACAAACGAATCCACCAGAAAACTGGAGGACGGTTTCCGAAAGAACGGCATATTTGAGGATTTTGTCTTTCCGCAGACAGACTTTGCCACGCAGGAAGAGCATTTCTGGTTTACACAGCTTTTCGGCGGCATGGTAGCAATGACAGTACAGTTGGCAAGATTCCATAACAGCGGACGTACCATCACGATTGAATTTATGAGAAAAAATTTCGGCGCTCCCTCTGACGTTATCAGCGGCACAAAATGCCAGAACTGCGGCGCAAAGGAAATCAACATGACCGACATTGACAAGTATGTAACCCCCGCCGTCATTTCCAAAACGATTGTGGACGGACTGGAAAATGGCTGTCTGACGGAAAAGCTGGACGAGATCATGACACTGAAATCAAAACTGCTGTCTTCCGCACGGGCAGAGGCGATTGCAAGAGCACTGAATTCCAATGTATCCGTATCTGATGACAGAACACCGATGCAGATCTGCAAGCGATGCGGCAGTCATGATATGGCAAAGTGCCGTTTCCTCCGTCATACCAGACAGCCTTCCTTTGTTTTCCTTTCACGATAACCAGACCTGTTCCAGAATATTAAAAAAGGAGTGTGTACCACCATGAAACGAACAATTGCTGTACTTCTCACCTGTTTACTGACAGCCTCCCTTGTATCCGGCTGCGGTTCCTCTCAAAAAAACAACAGTTCCTCCAACGCTTCCGCTGCCTCTGCTGTTTCGGGCGATTCTGCCGCTTCTTCTGAATCTGCCGGCTCTTCTGATACTTCTGCTTCTTCCGGTTCTTCCGCTGCTTCAGACTCTCACGTTTCTTCTGAACCGCAGAATTCCTCCGAAAAGTCTGATACTTCCCGCAGTACGGAAAACACCTCCGGCAATACAGAATCTGCTTCACCAGACAGCAGCCAGACGCAGACTTCTTCTGAAACTTCCGCAGAAACCTCGCAGCCCGGTATTTCCATTGACGAAAACGGAAATATCACGATTGACCCCAACCAACTGGATATCAGCGACTTTGAAGAAGATTCCGACGAGGACAGCCAAGACACCGAAAACAGTGAAGATCATGAGAACGGCGAAAATACAGGCTTTGTTGATCTGTCCTATCAGATGACCTATCTTTCTCCGGAAGGATTTGCAAACGATTCCGCTTTGCCGGCCGCCTATTATATCACTTCACCCGCAGAATTCAGCGACTTTTTAGAGAATAACAGCAAGGCTTACTCTTTGAATGTTGCCTATACCGACAACGCAAACGTGGATAAAATATCCTTTGCGGACAAAACAAAGGATATGGACGAAGGCTACTTCTCCATGAACGATGCACTGATTGTCGTTTCCGTTTACAGCAGGAGCGACGACTGCGATTTAGGCTCCGTTACCATCAAGGACAACACCGCATTGGTAGAAGTCTGGACACAGGAACCCGCCTCTGCACAGGACAAGGGCTATGTCTGCTTTGTTGTCAATATGGAAAAGGGCATTCTCAAAGACAAGAACATCACGACTGTTATGAACACCACCTATCTTGACGAAGACGGTGAAGAAGACGAATAAGAGCCACCATTCACAGAAGCACATTCTCTTTCATGGAGAGTGTGCTTTTTTCGGCGCTTACGCACGTTTCGGAACAAACAGTCATATAATAGGGTATATGCAACCAAAAGGAGGAAAATATCATGTCAGAAAATGTTCTCTGCAACGGCTGCGAAGACTGTTATCCGAGCGACAAGAGCAAAGAAGCGGTCTGCATCAACGCCTCAAGAATCTATGATTCCTGTTCCGATAAAGACTGTCTGGAAGATCTGCCGGTACTCTTGACGAAGCCTGCACAATGTATGATAGATAAAGCCGCCAATGTGCGCCTGAATGATGTTGAAGTATGCAGTGTATCCATCGGTTTACAGCCGATCCCATTCAACAAGGGATTCTATGCGGTAGATATGACGTTTTATTTCGATGTTTGTCTGGACGTATTCATGGCACCGAACGCCCTGCCTATGCCCGTCAAGGGTCTGGCGGTCTTTTCAAAGCGGGCCGTACTGTTCGGCAGTGACGGCAGCGTCAAGATTTTCTCGTCAGACTGCAGCGCAAGCGCACCAGATCAGCAGAACCAGCCGACCCGCAACTGTCCGAAGGCTGTTGTGCAGGTAGCTGAACCGATACCGCTCTGTGCCAAACTGAGCGAATCATGCAGCCGTCCCTGTATGCCGCAGTACCGCATTCCGGAAGCTATCATAAGACGCTACGGCGGAGAATTTGTAGGCCCTGAAGCAGATAAACAGGTACTCGTATCTGTCGGTCTGTTCAGTATTGTACAGCTGGAGCGCAATGTACAAATGCTGATTCCCGCCTATGACTTCTGTATCCCGCACAAGGAATGTGTATCCAGTTCTGAAGATCCCTGTGAGCTTTTCAGCAGCATCGAGTTCCCCACAAACGAGTTTTTCCCTTCCAATATTCCCCTCGACAAGAAAAAAGCGCACACCTGCATGAGCTGCGGCGAAATCACCAGCTGACACAAAAGGACTGCTGAAATCAGCTAAAAAAATCTGACCGAGCAATGATTGTCCAATCCATCGCTCGGTCTGTTTTTATGAGGCTTCAAGTTGTGTTGCCATAATTTTCATATTCAAAGGCATCGCTGTCTTCATCGTCAGGATTTGTCCTGCCCCTATGAACATAACGCCCCGTTTCCTGTTCCAGCTGTGCCATTGCCTGCATCAGCTCTGCCCGACAGTCGCCGTACTGATCGTTGCGCTTGTCCAGCATTTCTATCCGTGTGATCCATGCCAGATATCTCTGGGATTCCGCTTCTCCGTAATGACGGATCATCTGCTCCTTCATCTGCTGAATTCTTTCATCTGAAAAATACCTCATAACATTCACTTCCTTCAAAAAATGAAAGCGGCAGGAGCATTTCCCACCGCTTTTATGACTATCGTTTTCGTCAAGGACTTCTTATTCAACATCCTTACACTTTACACGATTCATTCTGCAATAACGCTTGATGTAGTTGTTGCCATGAGAGCAATAAACGACAAGTGTGCGGTTAGAACCATTAAAGGCGTTCTCACCTATGCTCGTAACAGTATCAGGAAGAATCAGCGATCTGAGATTGTTGCATTTACTGAACGAACCATAACCGATAAACTCCAGATTCTTCGGAATATTTACCGTTCTCAGTGAACTGCAGCCGGTAAACGCACCATCTCCGATATCTGTAACAGCTTCGGGAATATTCACAGTTGTCAATGCCTCACACCAGCTGAACACACTCTTGCGGATATACTTGACAGATTCCGGCAATACCGCCTTTACCAGTGAACGGCATCCGCTGAATACGTTCTCAGGCAGTTCCTCCACACCGTCAGGCACTACAACCTCCTGCAGCGATTCACAGTTGAGGAAAGCGTGTTTGCCGAGGCTCTTGACAGTAGACGGAATCGAAAAATCTCTGAGTTTCTCACAGCCGCTGAAGGTACTCTGTCTGATTCTGATAATCGTAGAAGGAATGACAATCTTCGTCAGACTTATACAGTTAGCGAAGGCACCGCGTCCGATATCCTTCAGACCCTCCGGCAGATTGATGGTTATCAGTCTGGAGCAGTTTTCAAAGGCACTCTCACCGACTTTGAGCATAGTAGAAGGCAGTTCGATGGATTCAAGCGTTTTGTTGCCGGAGAATGCGGCATCTTCAATCATCTGGTAGCCTTCAGGAATGCTTACACGGCTTCCGGTCTTTGTTGCTGCTTCTGCCGCTGTAAAGACTTTGAGGTTTGGCGGCAGCTGAATATTATTATATCTGCTCGGTACGACTTCGGATGAAGATTTCTTCGGTTCAGCAGGTACTTCTGCTTTGGGTGCTGTCGGTGCAGGCTCTTCCGGCTTGGGTATTGTCGGAGATGCTGCCGGCGGTACAGACTCTTCCGGCTTGGGTGTTGTCGGAGCTGCCGGCGCTGTTGGTGCCGCTGGTGCTGTCGGAGCTGCCGGCGTTTTGGGCGGTTCCGGCTTAGCGGCAGGCGTGGGCTGGTTCGGCATCTGCTGCATCCATGGGTTGTAGCCCCACGGCATCTGCTGCGGCATTTCACCATTCTGCGGCATTTGCGGCATCTGCTGCATCCACGGATTATAGCCCCATGGCATCTGCGGCATCTCACCGTTCTGCGGCATTTCACCATTCTGAGGCATCTGCATCCATGGATTGTAGCCCCATGGCATCTGCTGCGGCATCTCGCCATTCTGAGGCATCTGCTGCATCCACGGGTTGTAGCCCCATGGCATCTGCTGCGGCATTTCACCGTTCTGCGGCATCTGAGGCATCTGCTGCATCCACGGGTTGTAGCCCCATGGCATCTGCTGGGACATATCGCCGTTCTGCATCATCTGCTGCATCCAGGGAGTCTGTACAGTTGCTATCTGATTCTGTTGGTTATCCTTTGTTTCTGTTGATTCTGTTTTTTCTTTGATCTCTATTTTTTCTTCGGGAGTTTCCTCCGTTTTCTCTTCTTCCTTCCCGGCTTCATCGGTAAAGTCAAAGATCGGACGCTGGGGCTTTTCTTCGGGTTTCTCTTCGGTCTGTTCTTCCGGCTTATCCTTCTTTTCTTCCTCTTCCGCTTCATCGGTAAAGTCGAAAATCGGACGCTGGGGCTTTTCTTCGGGTTTCTCTTCGGTCTGTTCTTCCAGCTTATCCTTCTTTTCTTCCTCTTCCGCTTCATCGGTAAAGTCGAAAATCGGACGCTGGGGTTTTTCTTCAGGTTTCTCTTCGGTCTGTTCCTTCGGCTCGTCCTTCTTTTCTTCCTCTTCCGCTTTACCGGCAAAGTCAAGCTCCGGACGCTGCGGCTCTTCTTCGGGTTTCTTTTCCGGTTCAGCGCCTTCAGCTGCGGGATTCACCTCTTTTTCAGAGGCCTCATCATCGCTGCCGTGGAAAAATCCGAAAATAGTAGAGTGTGCTTCCTTTTCCGGCTCTCCGCCTGCTGGAGAATCATTCCCGCCGGACATTTCCTCGTCCGAGAAATCTCCCGAACCGATGAGCCGTCTGTTGGGTTCGCGTATATTTTCGGGCATCTGGTGCATATGGATATTGGGTGTAATACCAAACATCGGCACGTTCCAATCCAGCGCATAAACGAAGCATTCTACTACATAGCTTGCCCATTTTTCCGCCATGCAGGCATCTGTTGTCAGTACCTTGATAGACTGGAGGATAGCAATACATTTGTCAATCTCAGATTCATCATGAGCCAGATACAGCGCATTACACATACCTTGTTCATAGGCATCCATGAACACCTTCCGTTCCTGTTTCAGATCAGGAATAAATTCATCGAGGAGCGCTCTGAGCTGTATGCCATCGATGATAACATCTACTCCATAGGTCTTAACGATATACCGTAAGGCTTCCTTCGCGTCCTTAAACGTCAGCTTGTCCTCTTTTTCCTCCTCAAGCTCTGCGCCGCAGAACGGGCAACGTATGATAAGGCTGGCACGTGCATTGGTTTTCCATTCACTGCCGCACTTTTTACACTGCATGGTCTATCACCGCCCTTTGTGGAATTTTTATTGTCAATGAATCGTTCATCATCTGGGAATTCCCCTTTTTCTGCATTATGTTACATCATTTTTCACGAAAGCGCACCGAAGCACCCCACAAAGGGCACCTCGATAAAGGGATATATATGTATTATACTAAATTTTCATCAATTATTCAACAATTTTTTATGAATAATATCAAACATTTTCAAAAAATATTGCACGAATTTTTATGTTGATTTTTTTACAGAATCCACATAACACAACGGAAAAAGGAGGGCAAAAAATGATGGTGGGAGTGTAGTGAGATCGAAAGCGGAAAACTGACGCAGAGCCTTATCGTGATACAGCGGGGCATAGAAAACAGACCGGAACAGCACTGATCCGGTCTGAATACTGACTGATATTAACTTTTTACCTTTGAGCCGTTCCTCAGGTCATTGTTTGCAGAAGGGCGGACGGGTCAGCCGTACGGAGATACTGCCTCGTGCGGTCAGTCAGCGGATAATCGTAGGGAGCGTACATAATCCGGCGGTAATAGCGCACTGCCGCCGCTTCATTTCCCAGCAAAAGATAGGTCAGTCCGACATTGTAGCAAGCCGTCAGGATTTCATAATCCACTTCATCACTCATCGTGCAGAGCGTTTTCAGATTCGTCACAGCGGCATGATGCCAGATTTCGGTCAGGCGTCTGTCGGTTGTCGCTAACTGTCGGGCACTTTTCGTATAGAAACACACCTGCACCTGCATTTTCTCAAAAGTTTTCCGGCATTTACGCAGTTCTCTCTTTGACCAGTCACTTTTCACATTCAGACATTGGTACATCTGCGACAGTATGTTTCCTTTTTCTTTCAGGCTGCCCTCTGTCATTCTGATTTTCAGCACCATCATCAGATAGTAGAACCGAAAACGGGCACTGCCGCTTTTTCCGACACGGGGTTTGATCTGCCGCAAAATGTCCTCTGCTTCATTGACTCTTTCGTACCTGCACAGCTGTTCTGCAATATCCAGCAGGACGACAATTCTCATACGGCCGTGACAGCGTTTAGCGACCCTCTGTGACAGCGTGTACCAGCGGTCAAAATCTGATTCAACAAGCGTCATGAGATTATAATACAGGCGGAACGCACCCATCTCGATAAAGAAATCGCAGCCGATTCCTATACACATCAGCAGAATACCAGATACGAACATGGACGGAAAAAACAGCATGGATACCAGAACACCGGTTTCCACGAGCCAAAATATCACAGTTCCTGCCGCTGTCGGCAAAAAAGCCATTGCCACAAGGCATTCCCCCTTTTATGTTCTCTTCTCCTGCATAACCGCTCCGGCATCTTTCAGCACCGCTTCACGCAGGGCTTCCAATGTATCAAATTTCTGTTCCGGACGGATAAAATCATGCAGCCGGACATCTATTGTCCTGTCATACAGTGCGCCGCCGTGATAAGCGGGCATCCATGTTTCTATCGTTACCGCATCAGAACCGACTGTCGGTTTTCTGCCGATATTGGTAACCCCTCTGTACTGTTTTCCGCTGACTGTAACAACAGAAGCATACACGCCGAAAAGCGGCTGTATCAGTCCCTCCGGCATTTTCTGGTTCAGTGTGGGAAAGCCCAGTTTCCGCCCCAGCTGCTGCCCATGCACAACCGGCAGACGGAATCCGTAAGGACGGCCAAGCATGGCGTTGACAGAAGCAATATCCCCCTGTGCGATACATTGACGGATACGGGTAGAGCTGACAGGAAGACCGCCGTAGCACAGCTGTGACTGGGTAGTTTCCGTAATACCGTATTTCTGCGCCAGCTGCGACAGGGCTTCGCCGTCACCCTTTGCACCGCTGCCAAAATGATAGTTGAAACCGCAGCCCGTATGCTGTGCATGAAAACATCCCAGCAAAATATCAGCAACAAAATTTTCTGCGGTGATATGGCGGATGGTGCGGAAGTCGATCAGGTATACCCGTTCCACGCCAAGTTCTTTTAGCTGCTGCAGTTTTTCCTCCAGCGTCACAATGCCCTTCGGTTCTTCTCCGAACAGCACCGTTCTCGGGCTTTGCTGTAGCGTAAACACAGCCGGCACCAGACCGTTTTCACGGCCATAGGAAACCGCTTCTGAAATAACCGCCCTGTGCCCTCTGTGTACGCCGTCAAAATAGCCCAGCGCAGTAGAGGTCGGCTCCTCCGAGCGTACTAATTCTTTGATAATTTCCATGCTACTTCCCCGTTCAGGGTGTCGCCGCACCCAAATATAATTCCCAAAAAACTTTCTATTTTCATGCACCTGCAAAAAGTTTTTTCATGCGCATTTCCTGTGTTTCGGCAGACGGTTCCCCGATACCGAGAAAAGTGCCGTCCGGCGCATATACACGGTACAGCGTTTCGTAGGATACCTCCGATAATGTCCTCAGACGGGACAGCATCAGCGAAGCACCGTTTTTGAAGCGCTGTGCCTGCTTTTCGCTGACACAAACGGACGGGAACACTTCAAACACACTTTCTACCGGACGGATCAGCGGCAGAAAGGCTTCTGTGCCTTCCTGTGCCAGACGGCGGATTTCTGACAGCGGAACAGCATCTGCTATACTGTATCCGCAGGCCTTTACCCGTCTTAAACCTGTCATGACACACCCGCAGCCGAGCAGCTTTCCTAAATCATCACACAGTGAACGAATATACGTTCCTTTGGAACAAACCACCTGCAAACTGCCGCTTTGTGTTGTTTCGTCAAAGTGCAGCAGATTCAGCGCTTCAATATGGACGGGACGTGCCTCCCGTTCTGCTTCTATGCCCTTCCGCGCCAGTTCGTACAGCCGCACACCGTTCTTGAATACCGCTGAATACATCGGCGGCTTTTGCAGAATATCGCCCTGAAACTGCGGGAGAAATGCTTCTATTTGCGCTTCTGTGCAATGCGGGACAGTCTGCGTCAGCACCCTCCCCGTAATATCGAGGGTATCTGTTGTTATTCCCAGACGAAACGCCGCTTCATATTCCTTATCCGTATCAGGCAGAAGCGACTGTGCTTTGGTGGCACTGCCCAGCAAAACCGGCAGTACGCCTGTTGCCATCGGGTCAAGCGTTCCTGTATGCCCTGCCTTGCGTTCCCGCACACAGCCCCTTACAACCGCCACTACATCAAAGGAAGTATAGTCCTGCGGTTTATCAATAATCAGAATTCCGTTCATACGCCACTCTCTAACGCTTTGGCAGACAAAGCGACAATCTTTTCTATGGTTTCCTCCAGCGTACCTTCATAGGAACAGCCTGCCGCCGCATGATGGCCGCCGCCGTTCAGCTGTAAGCAAATTGCCGAAGCATCAACTTCTTCCGTTGTACGGAGTGAAATGCGGAACAGCTTTTCCGCCTTTTGCTTCACGGTAACAGCAACCTTAACGCCCTCAATCTGTCGGGGAATAGAAGGAATACTTTCGGTATCGCTGTCCTTTGCGCCGGTTTTCTGCATCATTTCTGCTGTGATATAAACCAATGCGATCTGCTCATCACAAAAATACTGCAGCGTTTCCAGCGCACATTTTTCGAGTGCCGCCTGACTTTTTGACTTTGTTTCAAACATCAGGCGGTTGATAACGCCATTGCGGGCGCCGTTCTCTACCAACTGCGCCGCTGTACGGTAAGTTTCAGCGGTAACGCTCGCATAACGGAAACAGCCTGTATCGGTTGTCAATCCCGTAAACAACGCATCCGCTATCCTTCCTTCTGCCGGTACGCCCATCTGCTGTATCACCTTTGTCATTACCTGTGCACAGGCGGGGGCTTCCGCATCTACCACGCCGTAACGGGCGAACTGCTTATTGGAACCGTGATGGTCAATACAAAGGTCGATTTTATCCCGATATTCTTTCAAACTTTCACCGATCAATTGTGTATCTGCAACATCTGCGCTCACCACAAACTGCGGTGTGAACTGCTGCATTGGTACATCATCGGTCAGATAACTGTAAATCTGCGGTATTTCGTCTGAACAGGCGGTCTGTGCCTGCTTTCCCAGACTGCGCAGCGCCATACACAGCGCATAGCCCGAACCGATGGTATCGCCGTCAGGGGATCTGTGCAGAAGAATCAGAATATTATCCTGTTCCAGAAGCTGACGCGCCGCTTCCTCTGTTGTAATATTGATCATATCTCTGAACCTCACTTATCAGCATCATTCTTCGTCATCAGAAGACGTTCCGGACTGTTCCGTCTGCGTGTACTGGATATCATTCAGCAGGCGGGAAATATTGGCGCTGTACTCAATGGAATCCGTTGCTTCAAAGGCCAGTGCAGGCGCATAACGCAGCTTCAGGCGTGTACCGAGTTCATGACGAATGAATCCCTGTGCATTTTTAAGTGCCCTGACAGCCTGCTTTGCGGTGTCCAGTCCGTTCATGGAACTGATATAGACTTTGCTGTAAGAAAGATCATGTGCTGTTTCACACCTGACCACGCTGATAATGCCGTTATGCAGACGAGGGTCTTTCATCTCCCTCAGAATAGCGGCGATTTCTCTCTGTATATCCTCAGACATTCTGTCCGCTCTGAAATTTGCCATAGTTACCTCCATATTCATTTAACCATATTGTTTTTCTGTACGTTCTACTGTGCCAGCTTGACGGAATTGTAAAACGTCTGTGCATCAAGGTCAGACAGTCCCAGCAGTCTTCTCTCGACATACTCATCAACATAGGCGTTTCTGCCGTTGACATTGACCGCTCTTCCGTTTTCGGTATCTTCCCACTCACCGCCGATATTGGCAATCATCAGTATTCCGAAATAGGCACTCATGCTTTTCGCAATGCCGTTTTCATCTGCAAAGAAATTATCCTGCAAAACGCCTCTTGTAAAGGCATCTATTACCTCTTCAAACTCCTTTACGGAGCGTTCTCCCGTACCCAGTTCTATTCCGAGGCGTTTCTTTACCAGATGCACAAAATCCAGCGCCTGTCCCAGCATAACCAGTTCCAGCGTCACCAGATCTGTGTTGCCCTTTCGTACCATATCAAACTGTCGGTCATAATACCGCTGCAGTTCCGCCACTCCGGCAGAATAACAAATTTTCTTACTTTCCTCTGTATCCAATCTTTTCATACATACCACCGCCTCTCTTGATGATAACTTCTATTATAACACATTTTTTTGTGTTTTCATATAGCTATTGTTTATTTTTTCCCGTCAGCGGAAATTTATTTCATATGTCAGCCTTCGCCGCAAAGACTCATTTTTCCGAAACTGCGCCGTTTGCGAAGCATTTACATGATAAAAAATATCCTGAAGAATCTCTCATACCGTTCCGGAACAAAAACAAAGACGAAAAATACAGATATTCGGCAAATTATCCGCTTTAATTCGGTTGATTTACAAAATAAAGTGTGCTATAATGGTTAGGAATTCTTTCAACATAGATGATGAGGTGAAAATCAATGGGCTTTAAATCATGGTTTAACGGCCGCAACAGCCGTAGGGAACTGAAAAGAATACAGCCTTTAGTTCATAGGGTTCTGGAGCTTGAAGAAAAGTACAAGGATTTTTCGGACGATGACCTTCGCAAAGAAACGAAACGCTTTCAGGCAATGTTTCAGGAAGAGGGCCTGACCCCCAAGCGCAAGGACGAAATTCTTGATGAAATTCTCCCCGAAGCCTTTGCTGTGTGCCGTGAGGCTTCATGGCGTGTACTGGGCATGAAACACTTCCCTGTACAGATTATCGGCGGCATTATCCTGCACAGAGGCCGTATCAGCGAAATGAAAACCGGTGAAGGTAAAACACTGGTGGCAACACTTCCCGCTTACCTGAATGCTCTTACCGGTGACGGCGTACACGTTGTTACCGTCAACGAGTACCTCGCTAAGCGTGACGCTGAATGGATGGGCAAGCTTTACCGTTTCCTCGGTCTGACGGTCGGCATTCTGCAGCATGACTGCAACAACGATCAGCGTAAGGCCGCCTACAATTCTGATATTACCTATGCTACCAACAACGAACTCGGCTTTGACTATCTGCG
>CADCQO010000107.1 GCA_902803585.1 uncultured Ruminococcus sp. | reverse complement strand
CCCACCAATAGGCATGAAACAGCCTTTCGAGTATGTAAGACGTACCGTATTCCAGTACGGCACTGCCGAAAAAGGCTATCAGAACCACCTGCCACCACGTCAGCGCGGGCATCTGCATAGCGGCGAGAACATCGAGCAGCGCAAATCCTCCGATCGCTCCGACACCGTAAATAGGACAAACGGGGCCGAAAAGAAACCCTCTGCTTTCCCACTTCTTATTGACGATTGTACATAAAATCGTTTCCCATATCCAGCCTAAAAAGCTGAACAGAATAAATTCTATAAAATAAAGACACACCCACATATTTTATCTCCTATGAAAGACAGTTTCCTTCATTGCACAATATTTATCTGCCACACACAAAATCCACCCTATCCGGCTCAGCGGCACTTTTGTCAGATTCAGCGGCCACATATGGCTGCAGATTGCTTTGTATTCCCGCCGGCTGATATGAAAATACCGCCGTGCGTTTTCAGCAGCCTTTTTTGCATGGGTAAAGCCATGCAGTTTGTGACCGGCAGATTTTTCGTGCCAGTCGTATAAATAGAAATCATGCAGAAGCGCCGCCGTCACCAGACTTTTTTCATTTGCTCCCAGATGCAGCCGTCTGTTCAGCCAAAAACTTGTTTCCGCTACCATAATACAGTGTTTCAGCGTTGTAATGCTGCCATGCTGGATATAATCATTCATAGAACGCACTCTTTCGTCCTGCAGGTATTTTTTTGCCAGACAACAGAATGCCTTCCTTTCTTTTGCTGTAAACTTCACATTGATTCTCCCCCTTTGTGTAGAAGGTCAGAACAGTATTATACCACATATTTTCCCGTTTGTCATAACTTTAGCAGAATTTTTTGTCGCGAAAAGATTGCAGAAAAACTTGCAGCAATACAAAAAACCCCATCGGCAGAAACCGACAGGGCTTGTTTCGTTTATGTTCACCATCTTGTTCCGTCCCCCAGAACACAGGGTCGGGGACACAGGAAACCTCTGCTGAAATGCAGGGACAACGCCCTGACATCATCAGATAAGCTCGATGATTGCCATTTCAGCAGCGTCGCCGCGGCGGGGGCCGAGCTTGGAAATGCGGGTATAGCCGCCGTTGCGGTCAGCATACTTCGGAGCAATTGTCTTGAAAAGTTTGTCGACAACTTCTTCCTTAGTGATGAAAGCAAAAGCCAGACGCTTGTTATGCAGAGTTTCCTCTTTTGCGAGGGTAATGAATTTTTCTGTGAGGGCACTAACTTCCTTTGCACGGGTTACAGTGGTTTCGATCTTTCCGTTCTCGAGAAGGAAAGTAACCAGTCCTCTGAGCATGGCAGTTCTGTGCGAAGTCTCTCTGCCGAGTTTTCTTGTTCCGGGCATCGATATTCACTCCTTTACCTAATGGTTAATATGGGACTGTTCTCTGCACGAGAATCAGTCCTCGTCCGTTTGTAACTGGAATCCGAGAGAGTTGAGCTTCTCAACAACCTCTTCGAGGGATTTACGTCCCAGATTGCGCACCTTCATCATATCGTCCTCAGACTTATTGATGAGATCCTCAACCGTATTGATACCGGCACGCTTCAGGCAGTTGAAGGAACGAACCGAAAGATCCAGTTCTTCGATTGTCATCTCCAGAACCTTTTCCTTGCCCTGTACGCTCGGTTCTACCATTGTTTCGGTAGTAGCGCCCTTTTCAGACAAGTTAACGAAAAGATTGAGGTGATCCGTCAGTACCTTCGCCGCCAGCGATACCGCTTCCTGTGCGTTAATAACGCCGTTCGTCCATACATCGAGTGTCAATCTGTCATAGTCTGTAATCTGACCGACACGGGTATTATCCACCGTATAGTTGACCTTCAGTACGGGCGTATAGATAGAATCAATCGGCAGCACACCGATAATATTCGCTGTTCCTTCCATCTCGGCCTTATTTCTGTCAGCCGATACATAGCCTCTACCTTTGTTAAGGGTGATCTTCATACAGAGCCTTGCACCCTCGCCGTTTTCAAGCTCACCCAGCGTAGCGATGTGCATATCGGGATTCAGAATTTCTACCTCTGCATCGGTTTTGATGGATTCTGCTGTCACAACACAAGGGCCGACAGCATTGATTTCAACTGTCTTGGGGCCGTTTGTATGGAGCTTCGCAATCAAACCTTTCATGTTCAGAACGATTGCGGTAACATCTTCCTTCACACCGGGAATCGTTGAGAATTCATGCAGAACACCTTCGATCTTGATCGAAGTCACGGCAACACCTTCAAGAGAGGAGAGCAGCACTCTTCTGAGGCTGTTTCCGAGAGTATTACCAAAGCCACGTTCCAACGGCTCCACTACGAATCTGCCAAAGCGGCCATCTTCCGATAATTCAGTGGTTTCTATTTTAGGTGTCTGAAATTTAGGCGTCTGAAACTCATTCATCTGTTTACCTCCTTAACATTAGGCAGCAAATGCGCCTCCATGATGTGTGTATCCGGCAAAAACATTCAGATTACTTGGAGTACAACTCAACGATCAGGTGCGGTGCCACCTCATAGTCAACGATGTCTTCGATAGCGGGCATACGAACAACCTTTGCAGAGAGCTGCTCCTTGTTCATTTCAAGCCACATCGGTACGATTCTGCTGTCGGTCTGCTCCAGAATTGTCTTGAACTTTGTGCTGCTCTTGCTCTTATCTCTCAGAGAGATAACATCGCCGGCCTTTACTCTGTAGGAAGGAATATCTACCTTCTTGCCGTTAACGAGGAAATGACCGTGTGTAACGAGCTGTCTGGATTCTCTTCTTGTAAGAGCCAGACCCATTCTGTAAACAACGCTGTCCAGTCTGGATTCAAGAACAGTAATCAGGTTGTTACCTGCCTGACCTTCCATTTTGGAAGCGATCTCAAAATAATGGTGGAAAGGCTTTTCAGGTACGCCATAGATGAATTTGAGCTTCTGCTTTTCCTTAAGCTGCAAGCCATATTCAGATACCTTTCTTCTGGCATTGGCGTTAGGGTTCTTTTTGGATTCCTTAGAAATGCCTACTGCTGCAGGGCTGATACCCAGATATCTGCATCTCTTAAGGATCGGATCTCTATTTACTGCCATTTTACTGTACCTCCTGCAATTTTATACACGTCTTCTTTTCGGAGGACGGCAACCGTTGTGCGGAATAGGTGTAACGTCTTTGATCATGCTGACTTCAAGACCTGCGCTCTGCAGTGCTCTGATAGCGGCCTCTCTGCCTGCACCAGGTCCCTTCACATAGACCTCGACGCTCTTCATGCCGTGCTCCATTGCAGCCTTTGCAGCTGTTTCAGCAGCAGACTGTGCTGCGAAAGGAGTAGACTTTCTGGAGCCTCTGAAACCGAGTTCGCCGGCACTTGCCCAAGAAATTGCGTTGCCGTATACATCAGAAATGGTAACGATCGTATTATTGAATGTGGACTGAATGTGGGCAGCGCCCTTTTCTATGTTCTTGCGCTCACGGCGTCTGCGGATCGTCGTCTTTTTTGCGCCCTTCTGAACTGCCATCAGTTAATTCCTCCCCTGATTATTTCTTCTTGTTAGCCATAGTCTTTCTGG
>CADCQO010000106.1 GCA_902803585.1 uncultured Ruminococcus sp. | reverse complement strand
TTGAGTTGTGCGGATCGTTCCAGGGGAATGTATTTGCTCTTACAAAGTGGTTAATACGGTTTCGTTTGTACACAATGTAGTTTCCGTTGTGGCAGTCAATAAAAAATTTCATTCCCCAAATGATAATCAGAAGCCCGAAAAAAGCCGCCAGCCACCACAGTTTGTCAGGATAGGGGGAAGCAAGCAATACGTTTTTCTGCGGGTCATCAGGATTAACATATACTTTGAAAGGTCTTTCTTCCTGATTTGTGCCGATGGCGCCCAGCATGCGGGCATCAGAAGAAGACACCTCAGCAGAGTCATCATAGCGCTGACCGTTGTACTCGTATTCATAAGTAATACGGTATTTTTTTGTTCCGCTCTGGGAAACATTTCTTATTTTACCCTCCACAACAGGGTAGGAGGAAATAGCGTGATGGGATCGCCTGGCATTTGTCGTTTGTATGATAAAGGTGCTGATAGAAACAATTATAATCAGAATCCCCGCTGTCAGGGCAATTAAAAATCTTACCATAGCATCGGAACCGGTGGCTGTTCTTGCGGAAGGATACCGTTGTCTGAACAGTTCAGGGTCTTTCACGCCTGCTTCCGGATGGCTGCGTGAAGACAACAGGTCTTGTGCCGCCTGCATACGTCTTCTGCCCAGTTCAAAGGGACTCATAGACACGTTTCTGAGTATTCCTTTGGAAATTCCGTGCTTTACTTTGTGTTCTTCCTGATATGCGCGTATCATATCGTCCATTTGTGCACGGGCATCTCTCTGGTAGGCATAGCGGCGGGCTTCTTCGTCTGTATTGTCCCATGAGGACGGCGGTGTGACGGAGGACGTTCCGGAGGTTCTGCCCCTGCGTTCCTCGTAAGAACTGCTTTTCATGCCGTGACTCTGCCTGTATGCTGCCAGCATATCGTCCATTTGTGTGCGGGCGTCCCTCTGATAGTCATAACGGCGGGCTTCATCATTTGCATTGATAAAAGAAATGTCCGGCATTTTGGCAGGTTTTTCGGAAGCCTTGTTTTTGCTCTCATAATAAGAGCTGCTTTTCATGCCGTTGGCAAATCTGTACTCTGCCAACATAGCCTCCATCTGCTCAAGGGCATCGGCGGAGGCAGGACTGCGGTGGTCTGGTGAAGCGGACGGCATACCGGAAGGTTCGCTGTCTTCTTCATAGCCGTGATAAAAACCATCATCTCTGTTGGTGCCGTTCATCGGAATTCACTTCCTTTTTAGTATGGTATCTGCCTCTATTATACCACAGCGGCTGATGGTATGGCTACCTTTTCAGAAAAACTTTTGTGCCGGAGGATTTTAATTTTTATTTTCAGTTTGACTTATGCCCCCGCAGCGATTATAATAGGACTGTACCTTATCCCTGACTTTTGTCGCCATGGGAAAGATAACATTTCTTGTAAAGGAAGGACACCATGAAAAATACGGTTTCAACGCTGATGGCGCAGAAGCAATCCGGTGACAAAATCACGATGCTTACTGCCTACGATTATACCACAGCGAAAATAATGGACGAATGCGGTGTGAATGCGCTCCTGATCGGTGATTCACTCGGAATGGTAATGCTGGGTTATGAAAACACCCTGCCTGTGACGATGGAAGATATGATACATCACACAGCGGCAGTTGCCAGAGGTGCGAAAAATGCCTTCATTGTAGCGGATATGCCGTTTATGTCCTACCAGACAAGCGTTTATGATGCTGTAAGCAATGCCGGACGGCTGATTAAGGAAGGCGGTGCCCATGCGGTCAAATTGGAGGGCGGTGCAGAAGTATGCGAGCAGATCCATGCAATTGTGAACGCCTCGATTCCCGTTGTCGCTCACCTCGGGCTGACACCGCAGTCTGTCAACGTATTCGGCGGTTGCAAGGGGCAGGGAAAAAGTGCTGAACGGGCAAAACAGATTTTCGATGATGCACTGAAAATTCAGGAGGCAGGTGCCTGTGCCGTTGTGCTGGAGGGCATTCCTGCAAAGCTCGCCGCCCGTATTACCGAAAAGCTCACCATTCCGACAATCGGCATTGGTGCAGGCAGCGGCTGTGACGGTCAGGTGCTGGTGTATCAGGATATGCTCGGACTCACAACCGGCCATGTACCGAAATTTGTCAGGCAGTTTGCGGAAGTAAGAAGTGTGATGGTACAGGGCATAGAGTCCTATATCCGTGAAACGAAGTCGGGAGCATTTCCGGCGGAAGAACATACTTACAGTATATCAGATGAAGTGCTGTCAGCCTTAGATGCGGAGGAATGAATATGAAGATTGTAAAAACAGTAAAGGAAGTAAGGGAACAGGTTGCTGAATGGAGAAAGCAGGGTCTGACGGTGGGATTGGTACCCACAATGGGCTATCTGCACGAGGGTCACGCCAGCCTGATTGACCGTTCAGTCAGCGAAAACGACAGAACAGTGGTATCCGATTTTGTTAACCCGATGCAGTTCGGTCCCACTGAGGATTTACAGACCTATCCCCGTGATCTGGCGCATGACGCTGCGCTGGTGGAAGTACACGGCGGCGATCTGATTTTTCACCCCGAACCCGAAGAAATGTACCACGAAGGTTTTTCTTCCTTTGTAGATATGTCGGTACTGACAGAAGAACTGTGCGGACTGAGCAGACCGGTGCATTTCAGAGGTGTCTGCACGGTGGTAACGAAGCTGTTCAACATTGTACAGCCTGATGCCGCCTATTTCGGAAAAAAAGATGCCCAGCAGCTCACGATTGTCCGTCATATGGTCGATGACCTGAACATGAACCTCCGTATTGTGGGCTGTCCCATTGTCAGGGAAGATGACGGTCTGGCGAAAAGCTCCCGCAATACCTACCTTTCCGCAGAGGAGCGTCAGGCGGCGCTGGTGCTTTCCAAAGCAATCGCTCTGGGGTCTTCTCTGATAAAGACTGGTGAAGTTAATGCTGCCGTTATTACAGGTCAGATGACAGAACTGATTAAAGCAGAACCACTCGCGAAGATTGACTATGTAAAGCTGGTTGATGCCGCAACCATGCAGCCCATTGCGGTGTTTGACCGTCCGGCTCTGTGCGCTGTAGCGGTCTATATCGGCAAAACAAGACTGATTGATAATTTCTTTACAGAAGATGTCGTTCCGGAGGTGTGAAATGTTAATTTCCGTATTGAAGAGTAAGATTCATCGTGCTGTCATCACACAGTCAGAACTGAACTATGTGGGCAGCATCACCATTGACAGCACACTGATGAAGGCGGCAGGACTTTATGAGTATGAAAGAGTACACGTTGTCAATATCAACAGCGGCAGCCGTATCGAAACCTATGTCATTGCAGGAGAGGCCGGCAGCGGCATTATCTGTCTGAACGGTGCGGCGGCTCGTTCCGGTCAGAAAGGCGATACCATCATTATTATGTCCTATGCCGATATGACCCCCGATGAACTCAGCAGTCATACGCCCAAAGTTGTCATGGTAGACGGCAGCAACAAGCCTGTTCAGATCGTTTCCTGCGAAAAACACGGCGAATATGGCATCAGCGGATAACCTCCGGCGGTCAGACTGCTGTTTCTGAATGAAATATTCCGCAAAAGCTCTTCCAGCCATTGTGAGTAATGGTCGGGAGGGCTTTTTCTT
>CADCQO010000105.1 GCA_902803585.1 uncultured Ruminococcus sp. | reverse complement strand
TCAAGTGCCGATACTGCACCTTTGATAGCACCGCAGGTAGCAACATTCATAAAAGCAGGTGTCATGACCGTACCATGCGGGGTCGTCAGTTCACCTCTTCTTGCTCTTCCTGTTTGTTTCAGCAGTCTGAACATTGCTTATTCGCTGTCCTTCTTATCGCCGTCAGCCGATGCGTTCTGCTGTGCTGCCAAAGCCCGCTCTCTGGCTTTAGCTACTTCAGCTTCAAACTCGGCACGCTGCTGCTCACCCAGACGTTTTCTTTCTTCCTCAGTCGTAAAATGCAGTGCCTTATCTTCGCCGTCTACCAGTGCTGTCATCTCATTCCCCTTGAAAACAGCCACCGTTCCCACAGGCATCTGCAGTACTCTCATAGCACCCATACGAAATTCCATCAGCTTATAGCTCGGTACAGCCTGAAAGTCGGACAAAGGACGCTCTTCCTCCTTCGGGTCGTCCAGCAAGCCGAAATACCAGCCGGAATCGCCGTCTTTTGCAACATCTTTACGGTGCATATAGACTTCTTCCGCCTCAATAGCATCTTTCAGCACAAGAATAGTATCCTTGAAGGTACAGCCTTCCGGTTTTACCTTTGCAACCTGTACGGCTTCTCTCTGCATATTCTGAACAATCAAAGACAGTGTAGCGTTGTCTGTTCTGTCCCTGACGGGATTCTTTCTGTAATCACTGGTTTCCACCAGCCAGAACTTCTCGCCGTTTTCGTCCTGCTTTTCTGTCAGGAAGAAAAACGACCAGCCGAAACACAGCACGAACTTATTGTTGAAAATATTGACCTTGTGACTCACCTGTGTCAATACATTCATAACAGCGCCTGCCGCATTTTTCAGCGGAAGGTCTGCATACATTCTGACAGTCTGTTCTCTGATTTTAGCTTCAAATGTAATCATTGGTAACAATTCCTTTCCCATGCAAGTATTGGTGGTTGTCGTAAAATATACAGGATTATTGTACAGCATTTCTTTCCCTTTGTCAATCTTTTTGTCAATGCCGCCGGAAATATTGTGATATTTTTTCCCCGATTAAACAGCCGGATATTGCCAGACCGCCCTGTCACGCCGGAAAATCCCGCTGATTTCCGGAAATTCCGGACAGAACGGCTTGATTATTTCCTGCTCTTGGAGTACAATAGAGAACATAATACCGTTTCAGGCGGTAAATATCAGCAAAAAGAAGGAGATACTATGGCACAGAATCCTATTGTTACTATCACTATGCAGAACGGCAGCGTTATGAAGGCAGAACTCTATCCTTCTGTTGCCCCCAATACGGTCAACAACTTCATCAGCCTGATTCAGAAGGGCTTTTATAACGGTCTGACCTTTCACCGTGTCATCAGAGGCTTTATGCTGCAGGGCGGCTGTCCGCAGGGTACAGGCACAGGCGGCCCCGGCTATCATATCAAAGGCGAGTTCTCGAATAACGGCTTCCAGAATGACCTGAAACATACTGAGGGTGTGCTGTCAATGGCTCGTGCCATGCACCCCAACTCAGCCGGTTCACAGTTCTTCATCATGCACAAGGCAGCACCCCATCTGGACGGCTCTTATGCCGCTTTCGGAAAGATCATCGAAGGTATGGACGTTGTGAACACCATCGCTGAATGTATGACAAACTACAACGACAAACCCCTCCAGCCGCAGGTCATGCAGTCCGTTACTGTGGAAACTTTCGGCGTTGATTACCCTCAGCCTGAAACTGTCTGACAGCAGTTTTTCAAAAAAAGCAGGTATCTGTCTGTAAGCGGACAGAATACCTGCTTTTTCTTGTCATCAGCAGCGGAACAGGAAGGAACTGTATGCCGGCAGCGTCAGGTGTAATGTATCGTTTTCAATGCGGTACAGCACAGACGGGTCAGCAGTATAACCGCCCCAGCGCTGTTCGTCAGAACACAAAAGCAGATCGGCATGATGACCGTCAGGCAGTTTGACAGCGTATTCCTGCTGACAGCCGCTGAAATTGAAAACAGATAACAGCGTTTCTTTGGCACTTCTGCGGGTAATCGCATAAACCACTTTCTGTTCCTGATGGCAGTCTGCCCATTCAAAGCCCTCTTTGCTGTAATCCTTCTCAGAGAAAGCCGGACAGCTCAGGTAAAGCTGGTTCAGGCGCTTCATATACTCGTGGAATCCCTTGTGGTAAGGGTCATTCAGCAAGTCAAAATCCTGCTGTCTTTTCTCGTCCCACTCACGGAACTGCGCCAGCTCGTTGCCCATGAAATTCAGCTTTTTGCCGGGGTGTGCCGTCATGTAAAGATACAGGGATTTCGCCTGACTGCGTTTTTCACCGGCATTTCCGTACAGCTTGTTAACAATCGTTCCTTTGCCGTGAACAACTTCATCATGTGACAGCGGCAGGAGATAATTTTCATCTCCGAAATACATCATCGAAAATGTCAGTTTGTGATAATGCTCTGAGCGGTTTTCGGGTGCGAGTGCCAGAAAATCCAGTGTGTCGTGCATCCAGCCCAGATCCCACTTATAGTCAAAGCCCAGACCGCCTTTTTCATAATCGGTCGTAATGCCCCTGAAACTGGTGCTGTCCTCCGCAATCAGCATACAGCCCGGATTCAGCTGTTTCAGCTGACGGTTCATCGTTCTGACGAACTGTACAGCATTGGCGTTGACACCTCTGCGCTCGTCACCCTGCCAGTAAATAATGTTGCTGATAGCGTCCATGCGCAGACCGTCAAAATGGAATTCCTTCAGCCAGTAATTAGCGGAGGACTGCAGAAAGCTCCGGACTTCTCCTCTGGAGTGCATGAAATTACAGCTTCCCCACTCACTGTGACCGACATCATTGTTCGGATATTCATACAGCGCCGAGCCGTCATAATTTGCCAGCGCATAGGCATCTACCGCAAAATGCACCGGTACAAAGTCGAGGATAATGCCAATGTCATTCTGGTGCAGGCGGTCGATCAGCTTCATCAGCTGCTGCGGCGTACCGTAACGGGAGGTCGGTGAGAAATAGCCTGTTGTCTGATAACCCCAGCTTTCATCACATGGGTGTTCACAAATGGGCAGCAGCTCTACATAATTGTAACCGCATTCCTTCAGGTACGGAATGAGGACATCGCCCAGTTCCTCATAGTTGTACCATGCGTCGGCCCTTGCCTCCGGCTTGCGGAAAGAACCGGCATGAACCTCGTAAATATTGAGCGGTTTGTTTTTCATGTCGGAACGCTTTTTCATCCAGCTCTCATCGTGGAAACGATAACCTGCGATATCACGGAGGATGGATTTATGTGCAGGACGCAGCTCCATACCGCTGCCGTAGGGGTCGCAGTGGTCGGTATAGCGTCCATGAGAATAAATGCGGTATTCATAGGCAGTATCAAAGGGAACCTCCCCGACAGTCACCTCAAAAAACTGACCGTTGTAGATCTTCTCCATCGGGATACAGCGGTCACCGAGCAGCAATTCCACTTTCTGTGCCTGAGGGGCAAAAGTGCGGAAAGTCGTACCATCGGCGGTGGTGTGTGCGCCGAGAAACTCGTAAGCATCAAAAATCTCTCCTGTGTAGAAACCGTAAAAATCCATTTTTGTTTCCTCCTTGATTTTCAATCTGCGCATAACAGTGATGCGTCATTACGTTGACTTGTGTTTCATAAGCTACTATAATCAATATAGCACATTGTCCGTAAAATACAATCTACGATTTTAGTCTATCGTCAAATAATAGACACTATTCCAATATTGACAAGGAGTTTATTTATGGATCTGCGAGAAAAAAAGACCCGCCGCAGTATTACCAATGCTTTTCTGGCAATACGCTCTAAAAAGCCTCTTGAAAAAATCACCATCAAGGAACTTTGTGAACGTGCCGAAATCAGCAAAGCGACTTTTTACCTGCACTATCGGGACATTTACGACCTGTCTGACACCCTCCAGCTCACTGTTATCAAGGACATTCTCCGCCATGTACAAGACCCCGCCGACATGATTGATAATCCGTGCAAATCCAGCAAAGAAATGATTGACGGCTTTTATGCCAATCGGGGCATGGTCAACATTTTGTTTTCCGGTTCGCAATTTTACAGACTGCCTGAAAAAATCGAACATGAAATCAAAGAAATTCTGTTTGAACGCTTCCCCGAGCTGAAAAATAACATTTACGCCAACGTCCGCATTACCTACCAGCTCATGGGCAGTTTTTATGCCTTTTACCGATACGAAAATTCCTTCGGCTTTGATGAAGTATTTTCTTCGGTCAACAAAATCACCGCACTTTTCGACAGAAACAATGATGAGCGGACAGCAGAAAACAGACCGTACCAATGACAGCAGAGTATCAGAGATCCGATCTGTTTCTGTGAAAGGGAATCTGCATAACAATATCCAGCGGGAACCCCCGCCGTCATTTTCAAAATTTCAGCATTTCAGCGGTAAGCGCAACACTCAGGATTTTACCGATACTGTCAGGGGCGGCAGGCAGATGCACAGGGGTGTAGTTCATGGTATAGCCCTCATAAAGTCCGTCTTTACTGCGGGACTCGATCAGTACCTGTTCTGTCCTGCCCAACTGGGATTCCAGAAAGGCTTGTGTGGTTTTTCGGGTCACTTCCGCCATGCGGGAAACCCGCTCCTTTTTGACAGCGGGGCTTATCTGTCCGGACGCACGGTCTGCCGCTGTACCGGGACGGCGGGAATACGGAAAAATATGTACTTTGGCAAAGCCCATGCGTTCTACAAAATCCAGCGACTGCCGGAACTCTTCTTCTGTTTCATTGGGGAAACCGACCATGACATCTGTTGTCAGAGAAGGATTTTCAAACACGGTACGAATATTATTGACAATCGTTTCATACTCTGCTGTTGTATAGTGGCGGTTCATACGGCGCAGGGTAGCATCACAGCCGCTTTGCAGTGCCAGATGAAACTGCGGACAGAAATTTTTGTACTGTGCAAGGCGTTTCAGGGTGTCCATGTCCATTGTTTCGGGTTCGAGCGACCCCAGACGGATACGCACAGGGGCAGCTTCGCAGGCAGCAGAAACGGCATCTGCAAACGTCAGTCCGTTATCGCTGCCGTAGGACGAAAGGTTGATACCGATCAGCACAACCTTCTGATAACCGCCGTCCGCAAAGTTTCTGATACCCTGCCGGATATAATCAAGGGAACAGGAACGCACCCTTCCTCTGGCGTACGGAATGATGCAGTAGGAACAAAAGCG
>CADCQO010000104.1 GCA_902803585.1 uncultured Ruminococcus sp. | reverse complement strand
TATGAATTCTTCCATGAGTGGAAGCGTCTGGACGAAAAAGAACAGGGCAGTGTAGCATTGGAAACCATGCTGCGCGGGATCTGCAAAAAAGAGAATTTCATTGACCTGCTGGAAAACTTTATCCTTTACGACCACTCCGGCGGCAGCACCGTAAAGATCCTAGCCCGCAACCATCAGTTTCTCGGCGTCAACGAAGCGGTTCGAGCATACGAAGCCAGAAAGCTCAATGATGGAAAACTGGGCGTGTTCTGGCACACCCAGGGTTCCGGCAAGAGCTACTCGATGGTATTCCTTTCTCAGAAGATCCGGCGCAAATTTGCCGGGTCGCCCACCATCGTGATCCTGACGGACCGTGACGAACTGAACAAGCAGATCAGCGACACTTTTGAAAACTGCAGCCTGCTCGGGAAAACGAAGGCTGCTAAGTTTATCGCAACAAGCGGGGATGATCTTATCAAAAAGCTGAAAGGCAACCCGAGCTTTATCTTCACCCTGATACAGAAATTCAACAAACCTGATGCAGAACCTATCCGCCCCGACCACGATATTCTCATTATGTCAGACGAAGCACACCGCAGTCAGTATGGTGTCTTTGCGGAAAATATGATGCACCTTCTGCCTGATGCTTCCCGTATCGGCTTTACAGGTACACCTCTGTTGTCTGATGATAACATCACCGCCCGCACCTTTGGCGGTTATCTGTCGGTATATGATTTCAAGCGAGCAGTCGAGGACGGCGCAACAGTACCTCTTTACTATGAAAACAGAGGCGACAAAATAGCCGAGCTTGAAAATCCCGAAATCAGCGACAGAATACTCGATGCAATCGAAAATGCCGATCTTGATGTAGACCGTCAGGACAAGCTGGAAGCAGAATTTGCGAAGGAAATACATATTCTTACCGCTGAAACAAGACTCCGGAAAATTGCCCGTGATTTTGTGGCTCATTATTCCGACCTGTGGCAAAGCGGAAAAGCAATGTTCGTCTGCCTGAATAAGGTTACCTGTGTGCGTATGTATAATTATGTGCAGGAATACTGGCAGGAGGAAATTGAAAAGACCGCCGCAAAGCTGAAAAAAGCCTCACAGCAGGAATATAACGATATAGAAAGAAAACTCCAATGGCTGCAGGAAACAGAAATGGCGGTTGTCATCAGTCAGGAACAGAACGAAATACAGACTTTTCGTAAGTGGGGACTGGACATTCTCCCCCATCGTGAGAAAATAGAAAAAGGCAATCTTGACAAGCGTTTCAAAGACTCTGAAGATCACCTGCGTGTTGTTTTTGTCTGTGCTATGTGGCTGACTGGTTTTGATGTGAAGTGCCTGTCGTGTCTGTATCTTGACAAACCCCTGAAAGCACACACATTGATGCAGACGATCGCCCGTGCAAACCGTGTCAACGAAGGTAAAAGCAACGGTCTGATAATTGACTATGTTGGCATTGTGAAGGCACTGAGAAACGCTCTTGCCGATTATACAAGAAACCCGTCAGGCAAAGAACACACCGACCCGACCATTGACAAAGAAAAGCTGATTGCCCGTATTCTGGAAACGACCGCTGCAACAAAGGCTTTTCTGTCTGCACGGAATTATGATCTGCAAAACCTGATAGATGCCAAAGACTTTTCAAAGGTCGAAAGATTGCAGGCAGCAGAGGCCGTCTGCGGAACAATAGAGGACAGAAAAACCTTTATGACCTACGGTTCAGAGATCAGCAGACTGATTCGCTATATCAACCGTGACGAACTTACTCCCGAACAGCGCAGTGAGTGTAATGCGGTGATTGCTATCAACAATATTCTGAAACGCAAGCGCCGCCATGTTGATATTACCGACCTGATGGTTGAGATCAATTCGATCATTAACGAGTATATTCAGATTGAAGAACAGCCAGATTCTGAACTCAAAAGCAATGATGGTTTTGACATCAGCAAAATCAACTTTGAACTGCTTGGCCGTGAATTTGCCAAAGTGCGTAAGGCGAAGCTCGTTCTGCATGACCTTGAGGAAGTAATCAGGCAAAAGCTCGATGCCATGATAGCAGAAAATCCCAGCCGCATGGACTACTACGAGCGTTATCAGGCGATTATCAGCAGTTACAACGGTGAACAGGATCGTGCATCGATTGAGAAAACATTTGATGCGTTGATGAAACTTGCACAAGGCTTAGACGATGAGCAGAAGCGGTATATTCGGGAAGGATTCAAAACAGAGGAAGAACTTTCCATTTATGATATTTTATTCAAGCCGGAGCTTTCAAAAGCCGAGATAAAGAAAATCAAGGAAGTATCAACAGAACTGCTGGAAAAGATCAAGACTGTTATTTCTGTATCGGATCATTGGTCAGACAAGCAGGAAACAAAGGCTGCTGTTGATAATATTATCCGTGATATACTTTGGGCAGGACTGCCGGAATGCTACGATGAGATGAGCATTACTGATTACCGTGACAGAGTAAAAACATACATCTACGAACGATTCAGAGAGGCTGCATAAAAACTGCCGTTTTGACAGATGACAAAACGTGATGTTTCCGGCTGTATCCGCACTTATGTTGATTGAATATATTTTTCAACATCCTGAATCAATTCATATTCCGAGTTAAAGGAGAATTCTTTAAATGGCATGGGTAAAAATAATTAACCTTTACCGCCAAAAAGTCCGGATTTGAATTGCTTACTTTTTACTGTTATGATGGACATAACTGTGCAGAAAAACTACGGTATTATCATAGCCATTTGAACTGGCAGGATAAAATGGACAAGGGAGCCGCCGTAATGGTGACTCCCTCGTTTTTATAAAAAATGCCGGTAATTTTTCCGGTTTATGATATCTGACCCATATCCTCAGACATGATAGACAGCCCGTCATACATAAACGCAGGTACTGCTGTACAGCAATCTCCCTGTCATCATTTGCGGTCAACTGAGCGAGCGTTTGCCTGCATCAGTATTTTGCAAAATCTGTCACTATCCAGTCATAATCTCTCAGGTTATACGGGTTCCTGCAGAAGGGACAATTCCGCTCTCTTACCGCGTCAAAGCTCGCACCGCAGGAGTGACATTCTATATTGTGTATCGTAGCATTATAATCATCTTGTACGCTGACGGAACGGCAAAGCTCCATGCGGAATATTTCTTCACTCTGACGCAGCTTGTTATTCTGGATACGGGTTGTTTTGGTGTAGATGTCAATATCCACATAGACATATTGCCCGTCGCTGTCTGCGTAATTGAGATCGACGGCTCCCTGATATTCTACATTCAAGATGTCTTTGTATGGATTTTCACCATTTTTTTCATATACTGAACAGTTATCATAGCTGTCAATATAAACAAGCGTTTTCAGCAGATTATTGACCTTGCCCACAAAAAAATCCAGAGAAAAAAACGGATCATATTTTTGCATGAAACGCGGCAGTTTTTTCCTCGTTCTTTTAATGGCGGAAACCCTCGGTGAGCTGTTTATGGCATCTGCAACAAGCAAAGACATTACGATGATAAAATTCAAAATGAAACCGAAAACTACGCCAACAAAGGCAGTTGCCGGAATAGCTACCAGAAGCTGCATACCTGTTTCTATCTTACTCAGACTTAAAAAAATGAAGCATAACGCCGCCAGAACAATGCCTGTTAAAATGCTGATGGGAAGCAGTAATTTACTCGTATAGGGTTTATTTTTATAAGTATAGAAGCTGGTGATTCTTGGGTAGAGATCAGGCATGATAAACCTCGTACGGCAGCTGCGGCACCCCCGCTCTAAAAGCTGTGAAACTTTATTGACATCGCCGCAGTTCGGGCAACAATAGCTGGTATCTGATACCTGACTATCTGTAAACACCGCAAAAGATGAAACAACGCCCTGCGCTTTTTCCTTTTTGAGGACTTTACTTTCTGACGCGAAGGTGTTCTCGTAAATACAAACCGTAACAGGAATACGAGTGATATACCTTTTATCCTTTCCCATCAGCGGTGAAATAGCCGTAGCCGAATTTTGATCCACGTAATAATGGCGTTTTACGCTGATACCATATTCAGCTGTTCTTTGACGCTGTAAACCGAGATTATGCTTCATGTCTGCGGAAAATAATCGTGAAGAGCTTTCTCCTCCGTTTTCTGACGAAGTATTCAGATCGCTGATGAATCGCTCCTGAAGTTCCTTTGCCTTTTTATCATAGTCATCTCCGCCTGTTATATTGCGGACAATTGAATCAAGCAGACCCGCCATTTCATCACCTCTGTGTATTGATACTCTTAATATACTACTTTTTCTTCTTTTATTCAAGTACTTGTCAGCTAAATCATTATTGTATCAACGACAGTAAACAACATATTGTATAAGAGTACAGAAATTCCCTCATCGGTACAAAACAGTACCTGTCCTGTTATAACACCATAAACATCGAACATGAAGTCAAAAAATAATAAGACTGTATTTACATAGAGGTTTACAAATGAGCATAAACCCAGTATAATGAAAATAAAATGGAACGATGCAAAGCGGAGGAAACCAATGATGAAGAAAATGACAGCGTTTTTCTGTGTGGCAATGATAATGTGCATATTGGTATATCCGTCAAAATCGGTTTATGCAGAATCCCCTCTTAATATCACGATTCAGACAGAAACAATGATAAAGCCGGACAAAGCATTCACCGTATCTGTAGTATTTCAGTCAGATGAAGAAATCGGTGCAGTACAGGCCTGCCTTGAGTATGACAGCAGTCTGCTGACAGCAAGCAGTGTAACATTCAGAGATAAAATCAAAGAAGACGTTTTTCAGTACAGCGTACAGGACGGTGTATTGCGTTTTGTTTTTTCGGGTTCAGAACTGCCGTGTAAAGAACGCATTGTAGATATCCGGTTTCGTCCGCAGGAATCCGGTTCTGACAAAAGCTATTGCTTTACCCTGACAGATGCCGCAGTGTGCAATGATGAAGGCGAACAAATCCCTGTTCAGCATCTGCCGGAAATGAATGTAACTGTCAAAGAAGATGAAACAGTGACCTCACAGGAACAGCTTCCCGTCACTGAAAACAAAGGTTTAGCGATAATATCCTCTGGTTTTTCCAGCAAAAGGACATCGAAAGAAGCGAAAAATGTTTCTTTGTCCTCTGACAATGTCCGTTCACAAGGTGAAACGGCGGAAACCTCACCCGATACAATCATCATTCGTGAAAAAGAAAACAATCCTGTTATCACGCAGGGCTGGTTTCTTTGCCTGCTGGGTATTATCCTGATTGTCGGAGGAATCGCATTTAATGCTTTCTGGGCAGGAGTGCAGAAAGCAAATAAAAAGTAAAGTTCCCCCAGACAATCATTTTATCAGTTCAGGCGTATGAATCCGTTACACAGTGAAAGGTTTCAGCAGGACAGCTTATGAGCAAATTTTCATTTGTCCTCATCACCGGATACGTTACATTGTGTGAATTTACATGGTACAGCGTATTCCGGCAATTTTCCGATGGTGAAAAATTCAATTATGACCATATCGGACTGATACATAGCAGACAAAACTGATATAACAAACTCCCCTGCTTTGAGAAACGGGGGAGTTTTTGTATGTCGGAGGAAAAAACCGTTTTCTGGTGTCCGGAAACAGAAATACAGTTTTCTGAAACACAGGCTCAGTCGAAAAGTGAAAGCTGTGTGTATTGTTCCTGCGATTCGGGCACAGACGACACATTTCCGTCCCATTCTTCGGTTATCGGTACAGCACCCAGTTTTATCAGTTCCTGATTTCCCTTGTACGAGGGATTGTCCCAGCAAAATACCGGACTGATCTTATATTTCAGACTTTGAAATGCACCGCTCCATGTACCGCCCTTTTGATATTCTGAACGCACAACCACCGTTCCTGCTGACTGTGCATATATATATCTGTTGCGTCCCATCGCATTGCCAACACTGAATCCGGCATCAGGATTGAAAGCGGAAAGCAGGAGCAGATTTCCGTTTCTCACCGCGTTGATTACGCCTTTGTTTCTGATACGCCTGACCATAGAATCCGAAAGATAGGCAATATATGCACTTCCATTGTACAGCGATGCTTCTCCGGCAATCGTATCGATTCCTTTTGCACCGCCGGATACAACAATATATCCGCATCTGTTCACCGCATCAACCATATGCTCTGTGAATTTCTGGTCATTTTTATCCGCGCTGCGTGATCCGACAAAGCCTGCAGCGGTTCTTGCGGCGAGCTTTAAATTGCCGGCATAGTAAAACAGCGGCGGACAGCTCTTCCCCAGCTTTGATTTCAGCATTTTCGGATAGCCGGCATCTGCACGGGTGACAACTGAAATACCCATACTTTTATATTTTTCCAGTTCAAAGGCAAGACTGCCACCCCGTTCAAGCAAACGCCGTATCCGTTCCGCTTCTTCATTTCCGATACCAAGATTCAGAAAATCATTGTCAGACAAATCTGTAAGATCACAAGGCTGTATACCGGCTTTCAGAAGTTTTTCCGCTAATTTTGACCACTCCGCCGGTTCATAGGGTCTGCTGTGTGTATCTTCAGAAAGGTGACTGCACATCATCAAAATGACCTCTGCGTTATGATTCAATTCTGGTCCCCCCCGTTTTGAGAACTACTGGCCAGTGCAAACGGAAAGACAAACTGACACCCCGCCTGCGACAAAAGGTATCCGCATACAGTGAGTGTCCATCTGGAATCTACAATATCGTCAACAAGAATAATTTTTTCATCAGAAAGATCCTCCTCAGATGCAAGTGAAAAAGATCTCCAGGCATTATCACACTGAAAATAATTATTATCCATCTCTTTCTGCTGAACAGTACCGCTTTTCTTCAGCAATACTTTGAACGGCAAGCCGAGCTTCTCCGCCAATGCTTCTGCAAAATCCGGTACGATGGTGCTTCTCAGTGACGGAACACACGTTATGGCTGTTATACGGTTATTTTCAACAACAGAACGAAGCTCGCGTGCGGATTTATCAATAAGCTGCTGACAGAATCCCGCCGGATTGCCATACTTTCCCTCCTGAACCATCATACCATATCCCGGATCTCCGTACTTTGAAATACATATTCCGGCCTGATTCGGCTGAGGAATCTTGATTCCTCCGATAAAATCCTTATTGGGGAACTGTTTTCTGGGCTCAATGGGTATAATGATGCTGTTCAGATACTGCTGTGCCGCTTTCACAGCTTCTTTATCCGGCTTTGAGGGAAATTCTGCATATCCCAGACAGTTCTGGCAGATACCGCAGTTCTGCTCCGTCATATCGTCAAGGCAATTGACAACAAAACGGCTCAGACACATACTTGTTTCTGTCAGCTCCTTCATATTCTTTTGTTCCCTGCGGCGGACAGCCCTGACTGCTTCGTAATGTTCCTTATTATAACGAAAGCTCTTAAGTGTGGGATAATAAACGAAATGTTCCCTTACTGCCATACCCTCATTGACCAGAAACATCAGTGCCTTGTCAATACGGTTTTTGCGTATATTCACGAATTTTTCAATCTCTTTTGCCTTGATGCCCGACTCAGCATTAGCATAAACGCAGCTGTAAACCTGACGGGCTTCTTCCTCTGTGGGAAAAGCCGTTTCTATGAAATAATCCTGTATGGTGCTGTCCTCCTTGCCGCACATAAGGAACGTGTACGCCCTGTCAATATTTCTTCCTGCACGGCCGATCTGCTGATAATAAGCAACGATATTGGCGGGCTGCTGATAATGAATGACAAAAGCGATATCTCCCTTATCATACCCCATTCCGAGCTTGATAGTCGCAACAAGAACCTTTATCTTATTATTGCGGAATGCCTGTTCTGCATACGTTATTTTTTCCTTATCCAGTCCCGAATGATAGGAAAGCGCATTGATACCGTTCTGCTTCAGAAAATCAGCTAAATTATCACAATTTCTCTGGGTCAGACAATAAATAATACCGCTGCCCGGCAGTTTCGGAACATTTTCGAGAATCCATGTGTATCTCTCCGCCGCTGACGAAAGCTTCAGTATCTGAATGGAAAGTGATTTCCGCATCAGACTGCCCCTTGACACATACACATTATCACCGAACTGTTTTTTAAGGTCATCAATAACCCTGTCGTTGGCGGTTGCCGTTGTTCCGAGTACAGGAACATTATAGGGAATGTTGTTGATGACGCGATTCAGTCTGGAATACTCCAGACGAAAATCATGTCCCCAGTCAGAAATACAGTGTGCTTCGTCAACCACAAACAAACCAATGCTGATATCACCGATTACCTGCTGAATTTCATCAGAAAACAGTGTTTCAGGAGTAATCAGAACGATATCAACTGCTCCGTCCTTCAGCTTCTGTATCTGTTCTTCCCGATCTGATTTTGTGGTACTGTTCATGATCTCACAGTGAAGTCCGAGCTTTTGCGCTGCCTCAAACTGATTTTCCATCAGCACAAGAAGAGGACTCACTACCATCGTAACACCTTTCCCCTGATTTCTCAGTATCTTTGTGCAGACAAAATAAACCAGACTCTTGCCCCAGCCCGTTTTCTGCACGACCAATGTCCGGCGGTGTGTCAGCGTGGCTTCTATCGCCTCATACTGTCCTTCTCTGAATACTGCATCACCGCCGTAAAGTGAATGCAGTATCTCTGTTGACTGATCGTGAATTTCTTTTATCATGAGCTTTCGTCCTTTCATGATGTACTTTCGCTGCCCCAGAAGAGGAAAAATTTTGTTCAATTCTTCTCACCTTTTGTTACAACAGATATTTACAAGTGGATTTTATCATTACATTTTTGATATGTCAAGCCGTTCTCACCCCTTTCGGGCTGACGCAATTCATCCCCGACCTATATCAGAGTCCTCTTGCAGATTCAGGATAAAACTCCCTCACATCATTGTCCTGACAGGTACTCTGGCTTCCTGCCTTATCGTCAGAAGAAAAAAGCAGGATACTGAAAAATAATCCCTGTTCCGCACATTGACAAGCTATCGTTCTGTCTGACAGTTTACTGAAAAAGGCTGTCCCCTTATCGGCTCGCTTTTGAAATCCCCCCTATTTTCATACCTGCGGGCCGTCAGTCTTTCTCCATACCGTCAGATATTGAACACAGTCAACAGGACTGCTGCATCACCCCCTTTGCAGCAGCCCTGTTGTTTTTTACCCTCTCCGGTTGTCCGTGGTCAGAACTGCTAATTTTTCACCAAAATCATAATCCTGCAGCAACGTTAGTGTAGAAAATGTCGTGAAATAACGATACTGACTTGACACAGACATCAAAACAGCGATATAATGAACGCAGTGAGAACAAATTCTTACACAATTATTAACAAAAGGAGAATCGGTCAGATGAAAAATACCCTCAGAAAGTTTCTTGCCATCGGTTTGATCGCTGCCGCAATCGGTACCACAGGAGCAATGCCTGTTCTGTCGGCAGATGCTGCCGCCACAAGCGTTTCTATTTCCGCAGAGGTAGCTAACAACAACTACTCTGTTGCTTTCAAAGAGCCTTACTCAGCTGCAAAGGTCTTTAAGAATCAGACTGCTGATGACCAGTTCGCTGCCGTTAAACTCAGTTCCTTTGACAGCTTCATCATGTACGTTTACAATACCCAGAAGTTCAAGACAACTGATAAGATCGTCGTTAACCGTTCCACCTCTGCTAAGGGTACTTTTACAACCGTCAAGACCGTTACCCCCAAAGCAGCCACCAGCCAGTCACTCACCCTCAAGCAGGCTCCCGGCACAACAATGTACTATTCCGTTGAAGTACAGAATTCTCAGGGAAAGGTACAGTATGCACAGCGCTATAAAGTAACTGTCTGCAGTGAAGAGGTTGCTAACAACAAATATACTTTCCAGCTCAGAACCACCACTAAACCCTATGACACTTCCGATTATACCACCAAAAAACTGAGCGTTTCTTCTGCAGATGACAAGGCTTCTGTCATTCAGCTGCACGACAACAAGGATTTCTATTATGATATCAAGAACGTCCCCGACGGTTATTATCTTGAAATAGAAGCCTACACTCTTGGTTTCCGCACCACGCCTGTTGTGAAGCAGTACTATGGCAAGTATTATGCTTCCAACAATACAATCACCTTCCGTCATGACCTTTACAAAGACGATGCCAAAATCATGAAGTTCATGCTCCGTGATGTAGCGGGCAATACTGTGATGTGTGCAAAGTACAAGGTTATCGGCGCTGCAGAAACCACTGTTCTGAAATCCTATCTCATCTGCAATGTTGACGGCGGCAGCGATGCTGGTATTGAGCAGAGAACAAGCGCAGAAAATGCTACTACTGCTGACGGTCAGCTGACTGTTACAAAGGATGTCAGCAGCACTTCTACAAAGGTTCACTCCCGTTACCTGCAGATGGAAATTCAGAAAACAGGCGGTATGTATGACGACAGCGAAACAGTCAAGGTTTATATGAAGTCAAGCAGCGCAAGCTCTTATGGTAATCCTGTCAGAACCCTGACCCATGCCACAGTGCCGGATCGCTACAAAACATACGTCGTCCTGCCTAAAGCTGGTCAGGCTTATGATATCAAGGTAGAAATGACAACTATGGAAGGCAAGAAACTGACACATATCTATACCAATGTCGTATCAACTGCCAATTCTTCACTGGGCGTCGGTGAAAACTTCTCCGTGATGGATACCAGCGGTGCTGTCAACGGAAAGTCAAACCGGATATTTGTTTCAGAGGGTGATACCATCAAGGAAAACGCTGTTCTGGAACTGCCCGTTTATACTTTCGATAAGACAAAAGCAAACGTATACAACATCAGAGCAGCAGGTCTTGGCGATCCCAACGGCTATATTCAGGTTATCGTAAAACAGAACAACACTGAAAGAGTCGCACTTTGTATGACCAATATGTCCACTTTGAACAGCAATCTGGATCTCACCGATCTCGGCATTACTCCCAAAGTAGGTACTTCTGCTGACATTATCGTCAGAGAGTTCAACAGCAGCGGCAAGAAAACCTGCCAGTGGACAAGAACAATCAAGTTCATCAATCCTAAGCTGTTCACTTTCGGCTTCACACTGGAAAACGGCTGGAACACGATCTATTCTTCCACCAAAAAGGACATTGATTCCACCGGTGAGGCAACAAAGGACAAGCACGACCTCAGAGATCTCGTTATTTACAACGGAGTAGAGCTGAATTTCTATACAAGATATTCCAATGACCTGAAGGGACTTCCCGCTAACTGCACAGGTACGGTTTATATCAGAAAAGCCGGCGAAACAACTTCTACCAAACTCTTCTCTGTCACCGACTTCATGAACAAAGGATTCAATGACAATATCCTTCTCAGAGGACTTTGTGCAAGAGGCGGTTATGCACTGATGTCCGGTCAGACTTATGTTCTTTCCTTCCGATTCTACAACAACACTACCAACAAGATTTTCTACACTTCCGACATCACCTTCAAATATATGGGCGTTGAAGGCTAAAGCACAGCGCTGAAGCATTCTTCCCTGTTCCCTTTATACATATCCGACAGGCATATTTCCGCACCGGAGATGTGCCTGTTTTTCTGTCTGCATATTTCTTTCTCCGGAAACAAAAGGCTGCCGTACAAACGTGAACCCTCACATTGTACGGCAGCTTTTTTTCTGATACGGCTGCTATCCTTTATTTCTCTTTCTGCGGGCAAAATACTCTTCATAGTATTTCTGATGTCTGACAGCCCGCTCGTAACTCTCTGTATCATCTATCAACTGATAGACATGAGCAAAACCGCCGTACAAATCGATAAAAGCGGCTAAAAGCTCGTCCGAATAACCATCGTCATAGGCAAGCTGTTTTATGACATCGGCCCTTCTCAGATATACCAGAGCTGCTGTCGGATCCATGTGCGCCGCTTCAAAGGCATAATCTATACACGATATGATACAGGAACAGGCATACTCCCTCTGATTTGCCCGCAAAAACAAAACAATCACAATATCCGCCAACAGCTGCAGATAATTGGCCTTTCTCTCACTATCAGATGTCTGTGACAAACTGCTCTCCACATTTTTTCTCAGAAGATCCAGCACTTTCAGACATCGGGAGTTTTTTTCGTATCTTTTGGTGTTTGGAAACTTCAGCAGCATATTCAGATAGTAGCTTATCAGATCTCTGTCCTCATCTGCATAAACTGCATCACATCTGCCGACATCTTCCCCGCACTCCAGAAGAGCAAACTGACAGCAATTCAGTGCTTTTTCAATGTTGCCTGTATGTTCCCGCAAACGTGCCAGCCGCCTGTCTATACGGGACAGTTCTCTCTGAATCCTTTCGTCCTCCAATTTTCTGTTGCTGATTTCCGATACTTCACGAACCAGTGCCGAAACTTTTTTCGGACTGGGACGAGGATCATTTTCCAGTTTACTCAGCCTTTCGGATATACTTTCAAACTTCCGGAACACTTCTTCAACCGTTTGTGAAGAAATTTCTTCCTGATTCTCTTTCTGCAATAACTCTACCATATTCACAACAGCTGTCAGTTCTGCCTCAGAAACACCCTGATGTTCTGGTTCGGCTTTCTGTTCCTGACCTTCATCTGTAGGGCTTTTCTGAACGGGCTGAGGCACATTCAGACGGCGTATCATTTCTTCTATTGCCCGCAATTCCCCCGCACTTTTCCGTTCCTGACCTTTATCTGTCGGGCTTTTCTGAACCGCCGTTTCCTGTTCATGACTTTCGGCTGCCGGGTTTTTCTGAATTGACCGTGACGCATTCAAACGGCGTATCATTTCTTCTATTGCCTGCAATTCCTTATCGCTGCCCATACTTTTTGCCTCCCCTGCTGTCAGCCAGATCAACACGTTCTGTTTAACGACATTTTTCTCTATGTTTCAACGATAACACAAACCAATTGACAAGTCAAGGCATAATTAGCGATTATCCTGCCTCTGAAAAACATTTTGCTGTTTCGCTTTTGAAAGGCGCCGGCACTATCCTTTGCGGCATACGTCCGCCGCCTGCGCTGACACTCACAGACGGAAATTTTCTGCCTGTTCAGGCTGAACGCCCTGATAAGCTCTCCCGAAAAAGTGCAAAAAATAATGCGCAAGCCCATTAGCCGGACTTACGCATTTGCTGCTCGCTGTTCTTATTTTACCACCCTGCAGGTCTTTTTGCAAATGGTGTTTTTCAACAAATCATCATACTTTATCAGTAGATACCCTGCACAGTAACTTCACCTGAATTCACCGTCAGCTGTTCTCCTTCGTCTGTGAGAATAATCAGTTCACCTTTCGGGGAAATATCGCAGGCTTTGCCCTTTATCAGCTGACCGCTGCGTTCCAGAGTCACTTCACGCCCCATAGTAGCGCAAAGCTGCTTGAATTCCTCGATATCCTCAATTGAAACACTGACCATGAAATGCGATAAAGCCTTTTCGAGATGACGCAGGACACATACAAAAAATTCTTCACGATTTACCGTATGGCCTGTTTCCAGAAAAAGTGAAGTTGCTTTTTTTGCTATGACTTCGGGAAAAGACGCATTGTTGACATTCACGCCGATACCGATAATGATATAGTCGATTTTATCACTCTGCGCCGCCATTTCCGTCAGCATTCCGCACACCTTTTTTCTGCCGATAATCACATCGTTCGGCCACTTGATGGCTGCGGGCAGACTTATATATTCTCTGATTGCCAGACATACCGCATACCCTGCTGTCAGCGTAATACTGGAAATCTCGGCTGGGGTCAGTTCCGGACGAAGCAGCAGTGAAAAATACAGTCCGCCGTTGCCCTCCGAACTCCACGTACGGGAAAAACGCCCTTTGCCGGCCGTCTGTTCCTCTGCGGCAACGACCAGACCATTTTCCGCTCCCTGCCTTGCCAGACGCTTGATTTCCTCGTTAGTAGAATCTACTGTTTTCATCGTGATCAGATTCTGCCCCAGCCACTGTCCTTTGAGTGCACAGCGCAGAGAAGTCTGATTCAGAATATCCGGCTCACTTTCCAGACGATAGCCCCTGTTGCGCATGGAGTGTATGCAGTACCCTTCCTCTTTCAGCTTGACAATATGCTTCCAGACAGCACTGCGGGTAATGCCAAAACGCCCGCTGAGCTGTTCGCCTGACAAATAACCGTCCGCTTCTTTCAAAGCCAGCAAAATCTTATCTTTCACGCTCTCCTCACCCTTTCACATCTGATAGACAAATGCTGGTTAACTCCTGGCAAAGTAAAGGATATCACCCCATGCGGCAGTATACAGGTGTCCGTTGCGGTAGGAGAAATTCTCTGTATCTCCGTCAATGGTAACGGAAACGGCTGTACCGTCTACCGACCATTCACCCGTACCCAGAATTTCTGTTTTTCCCTCTTTGACAACGTAGGCAGATGCATAACCGTTTGCATTCAGCAGTATAACAAATTCATCATATCCCGTACCATCGGTATAGCGTTTAATTTCCTCCGGTGGGTAATCCTGTGTATTGGGAGTCATTGCCCACTTGCCGGCTAATTCCGCCATGTGTGTATTGCTGACATCAGCACTTGACTCGTCGGAGCTTTCAACCGTTGAGGACTGCTCTGCAGAGCTTTCTGGTACGGAAGAGTCCTCAACAGAACTTTCAGGCTTTGAAGGCTTTGAGGACTGAGAGGGTTCAGAATCCTGAGAAGGCTCGGAAACATTGCTTGACTGTTCCGGTTCCGGATCAAAAATCTCGCCCAGCGTTGTGTCAAGGGTCAAAGGCGTACCACGAGAATGATCGCCTCTGTAGTAAATATTTTTTTCATCGTAGAGATAGTTTCCGATGTTTTCAGCATCAAATCTGTCTTTTAACCCGCCGTAAAGGACAGCATCTTCTATTGTAAGGTTGTTGGCATACGTTTTTTTCTGACTGACGGAACTGCTCGCACGAGGCAGTTTCTGTGCCGCGATGCCGTGTCTTTGATCAGAAGACAGACTTTTGTGCAGTGTGCCCGCTACTACTTGAGTATACAGATTTTTGCAGGACTCATCAAGAAGAGCTGCTTCCTGTGTATGGTCAATGTCGATAGGCATTTCAGAGGGCTGTGAAGGTTCGGAAGATGCAGAAGGCTCACTCGGTTCAGGAACAGAGCTTTCTTCGACAGAGCTTTCCGGCACAGAAGGTGTGCTGGACTGTTCCGGAACAGCCGACATGATCTGTCCGATAGTTGTGTCGAACGTCAGCGGGAAACCGCTTGCATCATCTTTGTAATAAACCTGTGCGCCCATATAGACATAGTAACCGATTGTGACATCATTGAAACGGTCAGACGACTGTGCATAGGTCACTACATCACGAACAGTAAGGGCTTCTGCGGCGGCTTCTTTATCTCCTGCGGAAGCACCGGCACGGGGCAGTCTGGACGGGGTGAGTCCCCTCAGTTCATTGGAAGGTGAATCTGCATTGACACTGCCGTTGGTAACGCCGGTATACAGATTGATGATTGCCATATTCATAGAACGTGCGCCCGCTCTCAGCGATTCGGGGTCAGTCGAAGGCGCAGGATGGTCGCTCAGTTCGTCAAGTTTCGCTTTGATAGCCGGACTGCTGGTTTTCGCGTAGCCCTGTTCCAGTATCGTCACAGCTTCGGAAGACTGATAATTGCCGATATAGGCCTGTGCCAGTTTCAGATACAGGTCGGCATTGGCGGGGTCAGCTTCAACCGCTTTTTTATAGACTTCAATTGCCGCCGGATAGTTCTTCTCAGCAAAATACTTATCTCCCTGAGAAATCTGCTCTGAAACAGATGTCTGGGGTTTGTTGAAGAAGAGGAAATATGCACCTACGCCGCATCCGCCCAGTATCACGGCAATGATCAGGATAATGGCGATGATTTTTCCTGCTGAACCTTTCTTTTGCGGCGGGCGGGACGGTGTTACCACACTTGTGGGTGACATATTATAGTCATCACCATATTGTACAGGATTGGTATTGCCCAGCGGAGGAACTTCCTGTGTCTGACTGATAGAATTGACAGGCGCAGGCGGGGGTGTCTGCAACTGTGTTCTTGAGAGCGGAGCAGCTGGTTCAGAGGCAATTGGTCTTTGCACCGGAATGGTTGCTTCGGGATCAAGCGGTCTTTGCACCGGAATGGTTGCTTCGGGGTCGATTGGTCTTTGCACCGGAATGGTTGCTTCGGGGTCGATCGGTCTTTGCACCGGAATGGTTGCTTCGGGATCAAGCGGTCTTTGCACCGGAATGGTTGCTTCGGGATCAAGCGGTCTTTGCACCGGAATGGTTGCTTCGGGATCGATCGGTCTTTGCACCGGAATGGTTGCTTCGGGATCGATTGGTCTTTGCACCGGAATGGTTGCTTCGGGATCAAGCGGTCTTTGCAGCGGAATACCATTATTCAGACCGTTTGTCTGCATAGCTGATTCAATAGACGGCAAGGGGCTTTGCGGACGATTACTTTGCTCAGAACCGCCGATATTGCCAAGTGGCGGGAGTGTACCTGCGGCGTTAGGTTCGGGCTGATAAGTTGTACCGCATCTGGGGCAGACACCGTAAAACTCATCATAGACCGTACCACAGTTTTTACATAACACCATAGAAAAACCCTCCTTATCAGAACGGGGTATAGATTATTGATTAAGGGCTGCCGCTACGGTAGTTTCATAGGTCAGCGGAACAGGTGTACCATCCTCTGCTGTTACTGAGCCTTTATAGCGGATCGTACCGTTGCAGCTTACGAAATTGCTCATCTTGTTTTCAGGATAGCGGGCAGTCATTCCCTGCTCTTCGAGAACGGACAAAATCGTCAGGGTTTTGACAGCCTGAGAACGTGCAGCGGTATCGGCATCAGGTGAAGGCAGAGATGCTGTAACATAAGTTCCCTTTGTCACGCTGTTGATCGTACCGTCGAGGACACCGTTGTAGAAATTCTTGACAGCGTTGTTCAGTGTGTCGGCATCCTGATCCATCTCGAAATTGTTCACCTTGTCAGCAAGAGATGTAACCGTGCTTTTAGCGCTGTTTGCCGCGTCTTTGATCTGACCGCAGCCCGCAAAAAGGCCGGCAGCCGCCATTGCACCTGTCAGCAGTAAACATGTAATAACCTTCTGAATTTTCATAATCGATCTTCCTTTCTTTTTGTGGCTCTTCTGTCTTTCAGAGAAAACCGTTTTTCTTTGCCCAAAGCTCCAGCGAATCAGCACTGTAAGAGAGCTTTTTGAGTGTTTCAATAATGCGCTTGAAGTCGTCAACCTCATAGTCATTGATTTTACCGTCCTCAAAGACACGATAAATAGTGTCGTGTGCTTCGCTGAGGAAGTGCATGGCAGCCATCAGACGAACAGCAATCTCGCTCAGGTCTTCATACATCAGGGTGGGCTTTCCGCCGCCGATGGGGCACTGGTTGGTACAGTAGTAGTTGCACAGTTCCGGCGCATCGTATACCCTCGCCATTGATACAACATCATCGGGACTGGGGTTTTTGTCGCCGCTCTCAATCGCTAACAGCTTTGTACGTTCGATATACACCAGATCCTGTGCACTTTCGCAGTTGTTGAGAAGGGGCTTCTGCTTGGCGGCTTTTTTTCTGGCTTTTCGGTATATGTTTTCTTCCATCAATCTTCCCTCCGAAAATATGTATAGAGTCATTTATCCTATTATACCAAAAGACTTGACATAATTCAATCACCGCAGCAGCTTTTTTTATCCTGAATCGGCAGGAAGACTCCAACCTCTATAGGTCTGGGATGAACTGCCGCCGTCATTTGCTGATTTTGAGCAGTGTAAATAAATTCTTTACAAACTGGGAGGAATATAGTATAATGAAAGTGCCTTGGGGCGGGGTGAAATTCCCCACCGGCGGTACAGCCCGCCAGCTTTCCGCAGCGGAACAGCTGATTCGGTGTGATTCCGAAGCCGACGGTAAAAGTCCGGATGAAAAAGGCAGCAGGATACCCCCAACAGGGACTGTCCTATACCAAAAAGCCTGTACGCCCTGTGGAAGTTTCCATAGGGCGTTATTTATTGTGAGGTGTGTAAGCAGATGGACGAAAAGGACTATATGCGCCGTGCGATTGCTCTGGCACAGCAGGCAGGCGGTTTTGCCGCACCTAATCCTCTGGTGGGTGCGGTCATCGTGAAGGACGGCAGAATTATCGGAGAAGGCTTTCATCGCAAATGCGGCGAATGGCATGCTGAACGCAATGCTTTTGCTTCTCTCACCGAAAGTGCAGAAGGAGCCGCACTATATGTTACTCTGGAACCGTGCTGTCATTACGGCAAAACACCGCCTTGTACAGAAGCGATTATTCAGCATCGTATCGCAAAAGTATATATCGGCTCCCGTGACCCTAACCCGCTCGTGTCGGGAAAAGGTGTCCGTATGCTTCGGGAACACGGCATAGAAGTACAGGAGGATCTTCTGCGGGAAGAATGCGATGCAATGAACCCTGTTTTCTTCCACTACATCACGCACCGTATGCCCTACGGCGTACTGAAATATGCTATGACCGCAGACGGAAAGATTGCCGCTTATACAGGCGCTTCCCAATGGATCACAGGAGAAACCGCCCGCCGTCACGTCCAGACACTCAGAAGCCGTTACAGTGCTGTTCTGGTCGGTATCGGAACGGTGCTGGCTGATGACCCTATGCTGAACTGCCGGCTTGAGAATGCTCACCAGCCGCTGAGAATAGCAGCAGATTCCCATTTGAGGATACCGCTTGACAGCAAACTCTGCCGTACAGCAAAGGACTTCCCTACTCTGATCGCCTGTATCAGGGCGGACGAGGAAAAGAGAAAAAAGTTAGAGGCCCTCGGTGCGGAAGTGCTGGTTTGTGACGAAGAAAACGGTCATGTCAGCCTGAAAGCACTTTTTCGGGCATTGGCAGAAAGACAGATCAGCAGTGTCATGATAGAAGGCGGCGGCGTACTGAGTGAAGCGGCACTCCGGCACCATCTGGTACAGCATGTCTATGCGTATATTGCACCAAAAATTCTCGGAGGAAAAGAAGCCAAAACCCCCGTCGAAGGACAGGGATTCGATCACCCTGACAACGCCGCTCTGCTGACAAACCGCAGCATCACCACTCTCGGAAATGACATTCTTCTGGAATATGATGTCATAAAGCCATCTGCCGACAAAACGGAAAAGGAGTGATAGAGTGTTTACAGGAATTATCGAAGAAATCGGAACGGTAGAAAGCATCACAGCAGGTACTCGTTCCGGTACGATCCGCATTCATGCCAAAACGGTGCTGCAGCAGACAAAAATCGGGGATTCTATCGCCGTCAACGGTGTTTGTCTGACAGTAACAGAAAAAACGGACAGCAGTTTTTGTGCAGATGTCATGCCGGAAACCCTGCGCCGCTCCAATCTTGGCAGACTGAGAGAAGGTGCTGCCGTGAACTTAGAGCGGGCAATGGCGGCAGACGGCAGATTCGGCGGGCATATTGTAGCGGGTCATATTGACGGTACAGGAACTGTTATCAGTCTGAAACGGGAAGATAATGCTGTGTGGGTGCGTATCCGTGCAGAGCAGGCAATTTTATCCCTTATCGTTGAAAAGGGTTCTGTTGCGGTCGACGGTATCAGCCTGACGGTTGCCGCACTGGAAGAAGATGACTTTTCTGTGTCTGTCATTCCGCATACTGCCGCTGAGACCACTCTGCTGACCAAAAAAACGGGTGATCTGGTGAATCTCGAAAATGATATTGTCGGCAAGTATGTACAGCGTCTGCTGTATCCGAACATTCCCCCCAAAAAGGAAAGCCGCCTGACAGAAGCATTTCTGGCAGAACACGGCTTTTTGTAAAATAAATCTATTTCAGAAAGGAAAGGGATTGATTCATGTCTTTTCAATACAATACCATTCCCGAAGCACTGCAGGCACTGAAAGACGGAAAGCTGATTCTCTGTACAGATGACCCTGACCGTGAAAACGAAGGCGATCTGATCTGTGCGGCACAGTTTGCTTCAACAGAAAATGTCAATTTCATGGCAAAATACGGTCGGGGACTGATCTGCACTCCTATGTCGGAGGCAATTGCCAAACGCCTGAATCTGCCCCAGATGGTCGCTGAAAACACTGACAACCATTGTACAGCATTCACCGTTTCTATTGACCATGTACATACTACAACCGGTATCTCCGCCGAAGAACGCGGCTATACCTGCCGTGCCTGTGCGGATACTTCTTCCAGACCGGAGGATTTCAGGCGGCCGGGTCATGTTTTTCCGCTGACAGCAAGAAAGGGCGGCGTACTCGTCCGCAACGGACACACAGAGGCAACTGTCGACCTGTGCCGTCTGGCGGGACTGAAAGAATGCGGTTTGTGCTGTGAGATCATGCGGGAGGACGGTACCATGATGCGCACCCCCGAATTACAGCAGTTAGCCCAACAGCATGGTTTATGCTTCATCACCATCAAGGATCTGCAGGACTATCTGCGCCGTTACGAAAATCACATGATACAGCAGGCATCTGCCAATCTGCCGACTGCCTATGGCGATTTCCGCATTTACGGCTTTGTCAATGACATTACCGGAGAACACCATCTTGCCTTAGTCTGCGGTGATATCGGTGACGGCGAAAATATCCTTTGCAGGGTACATTCCGAGTGCCTGACGGGTGATGTCTTTGGTTCTGCCCGCTGTGACTGCGGAGAACAGCTCCACACCGCTATGCAGATGATACAGAAAGAAGGCAGAGGCATTATTCTCTATATGAGGCAGGAAGGCAGAGGAATTGGTCTGATTAACAAACTGAAAGCCTATGAACTGCAGGAACAGGGTTATGATACGGTAGACGCCAATATCCGGCTCGGTTTTGCGCCGGATCTTCGGGAATACTGGAACGGCGCACAGATTCTGCAAAATTTAGGTGTCCGTTCCCTGCGTCTGCTCACCAACAACCCCACCAAAATATATGGTCTGGAAGGCTTCAGCTTCACCATCAAAGAACGTGTTCCGCTTGAAGTTTCTCCCGGTGCTTATGATGAATTCTATCTCAGAACCAAAAAAGACCGCATGGGGCATATCCTGCGGAAAGTATGATTGAACCTGCACAGACAGGAAATTCCGCATCTTTGAGGCGGGAATATGTTATAACGGAGGTAATAAAAATGAACATCAACGTAATAGAAGGAATGGTAGTAGCACCCGAAGGAATGCGTGTAGGCATTGTTGCTTCCAGATTCAACAGCTTTATCGTAGAAAAACTGCTGGAAGGTGCAGTAGACGGTTTGGTGCGTCACGGCGTAGAAGAAGAAAACATCGATGCCATGTGGGTTCCGGGTGCTTTTGAAATTCCGGTTATCGCTCAGAAATTAGCCGACAGCGGACGCTATGACGCTATTATCTGTGTAGGAGCGGTTATTCGCGGTTCAACCACCCACTATGAACTGGTCATCAACGAAACCGCCAAAGGCATCGCTCAGGCAAGTCTTAAAAGCGGTGTGCCGGTGCTCTTTGGCGTAATCACTACCGAAAATATTGAACAGGCAATTGAACGCTCCGGTTCAAAAGCAGGCAACAAGGGCTATGACTGTGCACTCGGCGCAATCGAAATGGTTAACCTGATGCGGAAAATATGATATGACAGTTATTTTTGATTTTGATGGAACAATCCACAACACAAAGCACCTCTACGGCTGTGCCTTCCGTAAGGCCTATGCTATGCTGGTAAAAGAAGGCTATGCCCCGCCCAGAACCTACACTGATGAAGATGTCAGCGGTTATCTGGGTGTAAGTGCGCCTGTGATGTGGCAGAGCTTTATGCCCGATCTGCCGCAGGATATACGGCACAAAGCCAGTATGATGATCGGTCAGGAAATGATAGACGGTGTAGAACGTGGTGAAGCTGTCGTATATGAGGGCATTTTTGAAGCACTCGCCCTTCTGCGTCAGAGCGGCTGCCGTCTGCTGATTCTTTCCAACTGCCGTGAAGCCTACATGAATGCACATCGAAAAGCCTTGGGACTGGACAACTATTTTGACGGCTATTTTTGTGCGGAGTCCTTCGGCTTTATCCCGAAAGAACAGATTTTTCCGCTTTTAGCAGAACGCTTCCCTGATACCCGCTATATAATGACAGGCGACAGGGCTTCTGATTTACAGGTTGGTCTGACAAATCATATTCCGACAATTGGCTGCCTTTACGGTTTTGCTGAACCTGACGAACTGTCAGAAGCAGATATTCTCGTCCATACTCCGCAGGAAATACCGGAACAGATTTTCAGAATAACTGCCGATCAGGTGTAACGTCTGCTGCCTGCAAAATATCAGCAGTGTATCCCCCGTTTTCAGCGAAAAGAACAAACGACACACCCATACCACAAAAGGAAACTCTCTCTTTATCAAGCAAAAGCAGGACAAAGAGAGAGTCTTTTTATGTCAGATGTTTGCGGAAAATCTGTTTCAGATGTCTACGGCAAATTTACGGATAATATCAAAGTGACTGTAACGTGCAGGCGTTTCTATTCCCTTCTCTTTCATCAGGGCAGAAGTCATTTCCAGCAGTTTGCTTCCTGTCATCGTGCCTTTATAAGCAGAACGCTTCACCATCAGTCCGAATGATGCCAGCAATGCAGCCGCTCCGATATTGCGGCTGCCCGCTGACTGAAGATCGTCCAGTGTAATGGATTTCGTCATAACAAGGTTTTCGCCTTCCGGAGATTTGTAATGCACTTCCACAAACGCCAGTTCATCGCCGCCCTCCTGTGCGTTTACCTGCACATAACGGCTCTTATAACGCTGCTGTGCTGTACCGCGCTTCAGCTCTACCAATGCGGCAACATTATGTTCTGAACCAATGCCGTCCGTCGCTTTTTCGGTATCGTGAAACTCCTTCTGTGTCAGCATACGGGCATCATATCCGACCAGACGGTATTCCTTTACATAAGCGGGGTTGAACTCGACAGAAATCTTTACGTCCTTCGCCACTGTAATCAGATTCGATGTCAGTTTTTCAAAAAGATTATCCATAATATCCGCAGGATTGGCAATAAAAGTGTAGTTGCCGTTGCCGTTGCGGGCGAGCGTTTCCATTTTGTTGTCTTTAAAATTGCCTTCTCCGTAGCCGACAATCGAAAGATAAATGCCTGTCTGTCTCTTATCGTAAATAAATTTTTCCAGACCGCCTTCTGAGGTAATGCCAAAATTGAAATCGCCGTCTGTAAAAATGAATACACGGTTATTGGCTCTCTCGTCAAAGTTATCCTTCAGGTAACGATAGGCATTTTCCAGACCATCACTGCCGTTGGTACAGCCGCCGATACCGTCAATGGACAGGATGGCTTCTACACACTTGTCCTTGTTTCCGCAGTTCAGTTCTTTCACTACAGTGATGGTATCGTCACTGTAAGCAATAATCGAAACAATATCACCTTTTTTCAACTGGCTCATGATGGCTGCAATGGACATCTGTGTCATGATCCAGTTGTCTTCCATACTGCCTGAAACGTCTACCAGCAGCGCCAGATTCTGATGCACATTGATATCGGCTTTCTTTCCCTTGAATCCCAGAAACAGCAGTTCGCTTTCTTCGTTCCAGGGACAGGGACCGCTTTCTGCGCTTACCGAAAACAATTCTTCTTTTGGTGCGGGCAGATCATAAGCATAGGAATTGAGAATTTCCTCAATGCGTACAAAACTCGGGTCAACTGAGTGATGACGTGCCACCCTGCTGCGCAGATACGTCCACGATGCACTGTTCACGTTGGCAGAAAAAATCAGAGGACCTGCATCAAGAGGACTGTGCTCCTCGTTCTCACGGACATTATGCGTTTCTGCGGTGGAAGGCTCTTCTGCTGCTGTCGGTTCTGCACAGACTTCCTCACACGCTCCGTCCATCACTTCTCCATCTGCAACAACCGGCGCTGCTTTTGCCATATTCATCATGGCCATTCCCATCGGCATCATAACGTCTTCCATTGGCTTCGGCATGGCACTGCCTGCCATTGCCATTCCCATCATACCAGGCATTGCATTGCCAGATGACTTTCTTCTGGAAAAGAAACCGTCGCTTTGATCCCATACTGTTTTGCGGTAAAAAGTCCAGTTTTCACTATATCCCGTGTGCTTGTCAATCTTGACTTTCGCTCCAAAACAGTTTTCGCAAAGCTTTTTGAC
>CADCQO010000103.1 GCA_902803585.1 uncultured Ruminococcus sp. | reverse complement strand
TTGCTTGAGTCACTTCAAAAAACAATGCTCGCTTTTGCTGACATGAAAATTCATGAATATAAACTGATACTTTCGGAGGGATAACTATGAAACGATTATCAATCATCATACTTGCTGTCCTGCTTATCGGTACGGCAGGCTGCAGTGGAAAAACAAGCAGTGAGTCATCGAAAACACAGCCGCAAAGCCAGATTTCAGACAAAAAGGAAAGTATGTCTGAAAGCAGCAAGCCTTTGACAGATGAGTCGTCAGAAAACAGCAAGCCCCTGACAGACGAATCATCAGAAAACAGCAAACCGCATGAGGAAGAAACAGATACGGAAAACATCATCACTGAAGTTGTCGACAAAAACAGCAGGCATATCGGAGAAATCCGCAAAAGCGGCAGTGTAACGCTCACCGATTACGGCATTTTTTATACCACTGTCAAAACCTTGTCAGTACAGGACGCACCTATCACCACTGGCACGGCAGACAACGTTACAACAACTACCTATCACCTGTATGACCCTGTTAAAAACGAACATTACGATTTTGGCAGCGTATCTGGTCAGGATTATGAAGCCGGCTATGTCCGTACAGAAATTGACGGCAGGCTCTACACACTCATTACCACCGGAAATGCTCTTGATAATATCCCCGATGATCTTCTGCTGGTGGAATTCGACCTCGTAAAGCACTCTATCCAGCAGTACAAACTGTCTGACAATGGTTTCCCCTATACGGCTATGACGGAAATAAACGGAAATCTGCTGATACTTAACCACGACCAGCAGGAAAAACTTTGTGACAAGCTCCTTTTGTTCAACACCAAAACAAAAGACTGCCAGCAGGTTTTAGAATTTGAACTCAACAACAATCAGGGCGACACCATCAGAGGCATTTACTCTGACGGCGAACAGATTTACCTTCTTCGTCTGCATTTTGAGGACGAAAACAATATCAGAATGTTTCTGGATAGTTACGATATACAGTTTCAGAAGCTGTCCGAAAAGGATATTTCCCCTATGATACAGAAATCCGTAGAAAAATCGCTTACGCCGGCAGATATTCCGAATGAAATGAAACAGATGCTCAGTCGTTTTATGGTACTCAACAGGCAATATGTATACTATGAAAATTTCAGTGCTACATGCTTCTTGGGAAATACCGAAACCGGAGAGCTTTTCAAGGAATTCGATGGCATGGGCGGGTTATTTCTGGCAGCATCAGGCAGCGGTAAACCGTTTTTCTATTATATCTTCGGCGGAGGAGATAATGTAAAAGAAAACGCCGTTTTTGAATGGAAAGACGGTACTCTTGAAAAATCTGTCTTTGCTGCCGATGACGAGCGATATTACATTGTTTCAGCGACCGTCAGCCCGAACGGTAAGAAACTCATACAGACAGAATATGTTAACCCCAATGATCGGAACGATAGCCTTCCCGCCAGGCTGTATTATTTCTGACAAATTCGTTCTCGCCTGCACAAATACAGACAAAGACAGACACTGCAGCAAACAACTCCGGATTCATGTTCCGCATCTGAATATGACAAAGTTACCTTTTCTGGAGAATATACGCTTAATATTCCGGAACGATGCTGTCAACAAAACGAATAAACTGTTCATCATCAGAAGCGACATCTGGATGCAGTGCATGATAATATTTTTCAGGAGTGCTTTCCTTCATGATGTCAGGCATCATCGACAGGAACTGGTCCACCTCTTCCTCTGTGTTGTAAATACCAAAGCTGATACGCACCATACCTGCGGTTTTCATGCTGATACAGTTGGCAAATTTTTCGATTTCTTTATCTGTCAGTTTCATCAGCCTCCACACATAGGGATGTGCACAGAATGCGCCTCTTCTGGTGGCAACACCGCCTATCTCGGACAGATTAAGGGCAAGAATATACGAATTGATGTCAGAAAAATTGAAAGTTACCACGCCTACTCTGTCATCAATATTTTCGCTGTCACCATAGATAATGACATTGTCCAGTTGTTTGAGTCCGTCTATGAGTTTGCGGTTGAGTGCTTTTTCGTGAGCCTCGATGTTGTCAAAACCAACCTCCTGCAAAACATCAATTGCCTTTCCAAGTCCGACAATGCCGGCATAGTTTGGAGAGCCTGCTTCATAAACTTCCGGTGCTGACTTATAGTACTGCTTATCGTCTGTCACAAGTGAAACAATGCCGCCTCCGTAAAATTCAGGCATATGTCTGGACAGTATCTCGGCTGGGCCAACGACTGCACCGCCGCCGTAGGGAGAATACATCTTGTGGGCGGAAAATACGAAAAAGTCAATATCTTCTTCCGGTGTGTCACCAGCCATGGAAAAGGCTCTGTGTGCAACAATCTGTGCACCGTCAACGATGATTTTCGCACCATACTGATGAGCCATTTTTGCGACTCTGTGAACATCTGTAACGTATCCCGTCACATTAGAAGCCGCTGTAATGGAAACATACTTGATTTTACCGCTGTATTCCTGCAGCAGTCTTTCAATATCGTCATAGATTACACGACCCTGTTCATCTACCTCTGCATAAACAACTTTGCAGCGTTCACGCCAGCTCAGATCATTCGCATGATGTTCAATACGGGTGGTGAGAACAATATCGTCCTCGCTCTCGATCAGGGCAGATGCTAACTTATTAAGACCGTCTGTGGTGTTGTTGACAAAGAAAGCTGTATATCTGGTGTTTGCGTTCTGAGCACCCACAAAATCAATAACCTTGTTTCTTACCTCACTGCAGACATCAGTCGAGTGATTGGACTTGGCAGAAAATCCTCGTCCGATAGAGCCATACATTTTCATCTCTTCGTTTACGGCATCTTCTACGGGCTGCAGCGCCGGCGTTGTAGCAGCGTTGTCAAAATTGATCAGTGCCTTCTTTGTGCCGTCCCTCAGTTCGACAGGCTCATTGATGCCGACAACAAAATTCCGGATATTGTCGATGGTAATGGGTCCGTCCATTTTCTCAGGTAAAGATGATGTTTCAGAAGACGGCTCAGAAGATACCTCAGATGACGCCTCAGGCGATGTTTCAGAAGATACTGTGGACTCCGTTGCCTGATTGTCCTGCGTTTTTGAAATTTCCGAAGAAACAGCAGAAATCTGAGTGGAATTCTGGGAGGTACTGTTCGTACTCTGACAACCTGTAAACGATACAGAAGCCATCAGGCAGGCACACAGCAGCATGGAAATAATGGTTTTCTTTTTCATAGATCATTTTCCTTTCTTTATCGGTTCTTTGACTGACAACAGAAACTCTGAAATATTCCGGACTTATCACAAAAGAGCGGCAGATTTTTCTAACGAATATCGTAACATGTCATTTTATGGCTGTCAAGTATTATCATACTGTCAAGCTGGCGGCAAGTCATCTTTGACCTTGTAGAAACAGGACTTTTCTTTCCAAATCAGGATAAAAGAATTCTGAAAGAAAATCTCATATTTTCAGAGTAATTCAAACATACCGTCAAAAAAATAAAAGTACCCATAGTGCATACCTCCGTAAGGCTGCACTATGGGTTTCTTTGCCATTGTCAGGCGTGTATCAGAGCGGGAAACGAAAGAATGTCCGGCAAATCATGAAGGAGCGTGTCACCCAATACAAAGAAAGTTGTGTCCTCCTCCTGATAAACATACTTTTCCAATGCAGAAGCGTTTTCAGGAATAAAAGCAAAACACACTTCTTCAACCGTATGACCGAACAACTGACCGACAGCTGACGGATCAACCGGTTCATTGGACAGAATATCGAATACTGTCAAAGTATTGCCGTCCTGTTCAGCAATAATATAACAGTCACGGTTATTGACCTGATAGACACATTCCTGCATAAACTGCGTCAGGTAGAACATCAGCAGATCGTCTGTATCTGTGAGGACGGGGCTTCTGCTGGCATGGGATCGTCTGAAAGCCAGAAAAGCGTCAAAATCTTCTGCATTGTTCATCGGTACCTGTTTCACGCAGGGAAGGGACTCTATATGGCTGACCGTACGGAAACGGTACTCTTCCGCCTTTTGGAAGCTGAATTTCGGATAGAATTCTGCTACTGTATCATTGGCATAGAGAAAAATGCCGTCACAGCTGGCATAATCGGACAGTATCCGTTCCATCAGCATACGGGACAAACCCTGTCTGCGGAAAGCTTCATCTGTCATAACCGTACCAAGCTGGATATAGCGGCGTTCCTGTCCTTTGACACGGCAGTTAATGAGATTGACGGACACATTGGCAATAATTTTTCCGTTGGACACGATAGAATAGGGAATGTACTTGTCGTTCCAGAAGCCGTTCTGGTACCATGCTTCAAAGCTCAGACCGAAGGTTTTTTCTGCCAGTTGGTTGAAAGATTGCCGGAGAGCATCGTTGCTCTGATAACCACTAATGATCTGATAGGACATAAGATGTGTCTCCTTTTTGGTATGTATTAACGTAAGTGCAGAACAGCCAAAGACCGAGAGTCGTTTTTTCTGAATATGCAAAAGTCTGTGCCGGAAATTTTCCGTTTCCGAGGTCAGACAGGAAAACCTTCCGACGCCAGCAGCTGTTTTAACTCCTCGCTGAGAACAGTGACATTTTCAAAAATTCTGAACACGGAAATCCGATGGCCTTCACGGCAATAAAGCGCATGGAGATGTTTTTCATTGTGGAAAAAAAACAGAAGATGATACTGGTCATACATTCTGTCCTCGCTGTCAAAACAGGGAATTTCGTGAACCAGCAGTACAACCTGTCGGCCGTACGAATCAGTATATCCCACAATTCTGTCGCACTCACATCCGTAATTTCCATCATACTTCCCTGTGCCTTTGCTGTCAAGTGTCCGGTAAGAAATATATTCAACTCCCTCAACGGTAT